>NZ_JBBCBT010000057.1:0-567 GCF_037203985.1 Pseudarthrobacter sp. CCNWLW217 | reverse complement strand
CCAGAAGTGGATCTTTCCGAGCCGCTCGTTGAGCATCTTGCCAGTCCACTTGGGCCACCAGAAGTAGAAGCCGGCGAACATCGCGAACACCACGGTGCCGAACACGACGTAGTGGAAGTGCGCCACCACGAAGTAGGAATCAGAGACGTGGAAGTCCAACGGCGGCGAGGCCAGGATGATGCCGGTCAGGCCACCGAAAAGGAAGGTGATGAGGAAGCCAATGCTCCACAGCATCGGGGTTTCGAACGTGATCGACCCGCGCCACATGGTGCCGATCCAGTTGAAGAACTTCACCCCGGTGGGCACCGCGATCAGCATGGTCATGAAAGCGAAGAACGGCAGGAGCACCGAACCGGTCACGTACATGTGGTGCGCCCACACGGTCACGGACAGGGCGGCGATGGCGATGGTGGCGTAGACCAGGCCCTTGTAGCCGAAGATCGGTTTCCGGCTGAAGACCGGGAAAATCTCGGAGACGATGCCGAAGAACGGCAGGGCGATGATGTACACCTCGGGGTGGCCGAAGAACCAGAAGAGGTGCTGCCACAGGACGGCGCCGCCGTTCTC
>NZ_JBBCBT010000056.1:0-600 GCF_037203985.1 Pseudarthrobacter sp. CCNWLW217 | reverse complement strand
GTCCGCTGTGGGCGCTGATGACCGGATTTATTCTGCGGATCCGAAGACTGGCACGGTCACTGTCACGGCCGTGGATGTTAACGGTGAGGTGACGTCGTCGGAGTCCGGTACGTGGGGTGAGCTGAAGGGTTCCGGTGATCTGCAGATCACGGTGGTGGGGGACAAGCCGGTGGTGTTGGATGCTGCGGCGGGGAAGCTGTTCCTGCCGGGCGGGAAGCGGCTGCAGTTGGAGAACGCGCGGGATGCGAAGTTGCAGCAGGGCGGTCCGGGCAGTGATTTTGTGGCGATTTCGACGCAGAAGGCGTTGTTGAAGCAGCCTTTGGATGGTTCTACGGCGAAGACGGTGACTTTTGATGGTGAGGGTGTGCCGGCGGCGCCGGTGCAGCTGGGTGGTTGTGTGCATGCGGCGTGGTCGGGTGCGAACAAGTACGTGCGGGACTGCACTAACGATGCTGATGACAAGAATGTGGATGTGCCCAAGGCGAGTGCGTCGCCGTCGTATGTTTTCCGGGTGAACCGGGGCCTGGTGGTCCTGAACGATGTGAACTCCGGGAATGTGTGGCTGGTGAACCAGAACATGCAGCTCGTGAACAACTGGGA
>NZ_JBBCBT010000055.1:0-672 GCF_037203985.1 Pseudarthrobacter sp. CCNWLW217 | reverse complement strand
GGGTTCAGCTGCTGCCCGGCTCGGCGCTGGCGCACATAGTGGAACACCACCGAGGCGTTCACCAGCGTGAAGGCGGTGAAGGCACCAAAGTTGATGAACGACGTCGACGTGGCCACGTCCAGGAAGATCGCGATCAGGCCCACAATGCCGGTGATCGCCAGGTTCGCCACCGGGGTGTGGAACTTCTCGTTGAGCTTGCCGAAGACCGCCTTGGGCAGGACCGAGTCGCGGCCCATCGCGTACAGCAGGCGGGAGGCGCTGGCCTGCGCGGCGAGGCCGGAGGCGAACTGCGCCACCACCAGGCCGGCCAGGAACACGGCGCCGAACAGCTGCCCGCCGATCTGCAGGGCGATGGAGCTGGCCGCGGAGGCCGAGTCCTCGAACACGCCGCCGGGGTGGACCAGCTGGGTCACGTAGGAGACCGCCACGAAGATGCCGCCGCCGATCAGTGCCACGAGCATGATGGCGCGCGGCACGGTCCGGCGCGGGTTGATGGTTTCCTCGGTGAGGGTGGTGACGGCGTCGAACCCCAGGAACGAGTACGCGGCGATGGCCGCGCCCGCGGAGATGGTGGCGAAGCTGGCGGTGTCGTTGAAGAACGGCTGCCCGCTGGCCAGTCCCCCGGCGCCGTTGGCGGACACCACGCTGCCGATGGCCAGCGCCACGAAGAAC
>NZ_JBBCBT010000054.1:0-698 GCF_037203985.1 Pseudarthrobacter sp. CCNWLW217 | reverse complement strand
GCTTCGTCCTTGCGGTTGGGCACGGCTGCCGCCATCCCGCCGATGGCCATGGCGCCGCGCTTGTGGCAGGCACGGACCAGCTGTTCGGTGTAGGCGCGCATAAAGGGCTGGGTCATGGTCACCTGGGCGCGGTCCGGGAGGACGAACCGGGGGCCGCGGGTGCGGAAGTTCTTGATCAGGGAGAAGATGTAGTCCCACCGGCCGGCGTTCAGGCCTGATGCGTGGTCCCGGAGTTCGTAGAGGATTTCTTCCATTTCGAAGGCTGCGGTGATGGTTTCGATCAGCACGGTGGCCCGGATAGTGCCCTGCGGGATGCCGAGGAGGTCCTGGGCGAGGATGAAGATGTCGTTCCAGAGCCGGGCTTCGAGGTGGTTCTCGATCTTGGGCAGGTAGAAGTACGGGCCTTTGCCCTGGGCCAGCAGGCGGCGGGCGTTGTGGAAAAAGAACAGGCCGAAGTCCACGATCCCGCCGGCCACCGGGGTGCCGTCGATGAGCATGTGCTTCTCCGGCAGGTGCCAGCCGCGGGGGCGGACCACGATGGTGGGCAGTTCCCCGGCGGGGCGGAGCTTGTATTCCTTGCCCTCAGGGGTGGTGAAGTCGATCCGACGTTCCAGCGCATCGGTGAGGTTCAGCTGGCCCTTGATCACGTTCCGCCACGTGGGGGTGGAGGAGTCCTCCATGTCCGCGAGCCACACCTT
>NZ_JBBCBT010000053.1:0-763 GCF_037203985.1 Pseudarthrobacter sp. CCNWLW217 | reverse complement strand
TGACCGCTAAGAGCTGGCAGACGGAAGCTCCGCTGCGGATGCTGATGAACAACCTGGACCCGGAGGTCGCCGAACGCCCTGATGACCTGGTGGTTTACGGCGGTACGGGCCGGGCTGTCCGGTCCTGGGCGGCGTTCGATGCGATCACCCGGACGCTGGAGACCATGGAGAAGGACGAGACCCTGCTGGTGCAGTCCGGCAAGCCGGTGGGGGTGTTCCGCACTAACGAGTGGGCGCCGCGGGTGCTGTTGGCGAACTCCAACCTCGTCGGTGACTGGGCGAACTGGCCCGAGTTCCGCCGGCTCGAGGCCGAAGGCCTGATGATGTACGGGCAGATGACGGCCGGGTCCTGGATCTACATCGGTACCCAGGGCATCCTGCAGGGCACTTTTGAGACGTTCGCCGCGATCGCGCGGAAGCTGACCGGGGATGAGAACGGCACCCTCGCCGGGACGTTGACCCTGACCGGCGGGTGCGGGGGCATGGGCGGGGCGCAGCCGCTGGCGGTGACCCTGAACGATGGTGCCTGCCTGATCGTCGACGTCGACGAGACCCGGCTGCGCCGCCGGGCGGGCAAGCGTTACCTCGATGAGGTGGAAACCGATCTCGACGCCGCCATCGCCAAGGTCCTGGCAGCCAAGGCAGAGCGCCGCGGCTGGTCGGTAGGCTATGTGGGCAACGCCGCCGAGGTCTTCCCGGAGATCCTGCGCCGCCACACCGCCGGTGAACTCACCGTTGATATCGTCACGGACCAGACCAGTGC
>NZ_JBBCBT010000052.1:0-783 GCF_037203985.1 Pseudarthrobacter sp. CCNWLW217 | reverse complement strand
TGTCGGGGCGGGTTGCTTTGGTGACGGGTTCGAGCCGGGGGATTGGTAATGCGCTGGCCCGGGCGTTGGCCGACGCCGGTGCCACCGTGGTGCTGAACGGGATCAATGCCGAGCGGCTCAAGGACGCGGCGGCGGCGATGGCCGCGGAGTACGCGCCGGGGCGGGTGCACAGTGTCGCGTTTGATGTCACGAAGGATAGCGAGGCGGCGCGGGGTGTGGCGTGGGTGGAGGAGAACGTGGGGCCGTTGGAGATCCTGGTGAATAATGCCGGGATCCAGCACCGGGTGCCGATGCTGGAGCTGGACGTGAAGGATTGGGAGCGGGTGATCGCCACGGACCTGACGAGCGCGTTTTTGGTGGGGAGGGAGGCCGCGAGGCACATGATCGCCCGTGGGCACGGGAAGATCATTAATATCTGTTCGGTGCAGACGGACCTGGCCCGGCCCACGATCGCCCCGTATGTGGCGGCGAAGGGCGGGTTGCGGAACCTGACCCGGGCGATGACCGCGGAGTGGGCGGGGTCCGGTTTGCAGATCAACGGGATCGCGCCGGGGTATATCCATACGGAGATGACGCAGAACCTGGTCGATGATGAGGTGTTCAATTCCTGGATCCTGGGCCGGACCCCGGCCAACAGGTGGGGCACGGTGCAGGATTTGGCCGGGCCCGCGGTGTGGCTGGCCTCGACCGGTTCGGACTTCGTGAACGGGCAGACGATCTTTATCGACGGCGGAATGACGGTGGTGGTCTGATGCCCGCGAACACAGCTCTGAACCAGCAATC
>NZ_JBBCBT010000051.1:0-803 GCF_037203985.1 Pseudarthrobacter sp. CCNWLW217 | reverse complement strand
GCCTCCATGGCTTCGCTGTCCGTGATGGGCTCGTAGCTGACGCGTCCGATGTCGGCCAGGTAGGAGTGCTCCGGGCCAACACCCGGGTAGTCCAGGCCTGCGGAAATGGAGTGGGACTCGATGGTCTGGCCGTCGTCGTCCTGCATGAGGTAGGAGCGGGCACCGTGCAGCACTCCGGGCTTGCCCAGCGTGATGACGGCCGCGTGCCGGCCGGTTTCGACGCCGTCGCCGCCTGCCTCAAAGCCGTAGATCTTCACCGAGGGGTCATCCAGGAAGCCGTGGAAGATGCCGATCGCGTTGGAGCCGCCGCCGATGCACGCGCAGACGGCGTCCGGAGGGCGGCCCGCCTGCTCAATGATCTGGGCCCGGGCTTCCTCGCCGATGACCTCATGGAAGTAGCGGACCATGGCCGGGAACGGGTGCGCTCCGGCGGCCGTACCCAGCAGGTAGTGGGTATTGCCGACGTTGGCAACCCAGTCGCGGAGTGCCTCGTTGATGGCGTCCTTGAGGGTCTGCGAACCGTTGGTCACGGGGATCACCGTGGCGCCGAGGAGTTCCATCCGGGCCACGTTCAGCGCCTGCCGTCTGCAGTCCTCCGCGCCCATGTAGACAACGCATTCCAGACCGAGCAGTGCCGCGGCGGTGGCGCTGGCCACGCCATGCTGACCGGCGCCAGTCTCGGCGATAACGCGGGTCTTCCCCATGCGCTTGGCCAGGAGGGCCTGGCCCAGGACGTTATTGATCTTGTGCGAGCCGGTGTGGTTCAGGTCCTCGCGCTTGAGGAAGATCCGCACTCCCCCGGC
>NZ_JBBCBT010000050.1:0-1016 GCF_037203985.1 Pseudarthrobacter sp. CCNWLW217 | reverse complement strand
TTGCGGGCGACGTCGAAGGCTTCGAGGGCCTGGTCCACCGGGTAGTCGTGGGTGATGACGGGGTTGATGTGCAGGGTGCCGTCGGTGAGGGCGGTGATGACGTCGTCGATCTCGTCATTGAACCGGAAGGAGCCTTTGAGGTCCAGTTCCCGGGTGATGGCCAGGGAGATCAGGACCGGCTGGGGTCCGGTGGGGAGGAGTCCGACCATGACCACGGTCCCGCCGCGGGCGGCGCCCTGGATCGCGGAGGCAAGTCCGTGGTGGTTGCCGGAGGATTCAATCACGACGTCGGCCTGCACCACCGCGATCGCGTCCGCATCACCGGCGGTGATCACCTGGTCGGCTCCGACGGCGGTGGCGATTTCCAGCGGTTTGGGGTGCATGTCGACGGCGGTGATCCGGGCCGCGCCGGCACGTTTGAGGACGGCGACGGCCAGGGCGCCGATCGGGCCGGACCCGATCACCAGCGCGGTCTTCCCGGCCACGTCCCCCGCCCGGGCCACCGCGTGCCAGGCGACCGCGGCGGGCTCAATCAGCGCCGCGGTGCGCAGGTCCAGGCCCGCGGGCAGGACCCGCAGCATCCGGGTTGGCAGGTTCACGTACCGGGCAAACGCCCCGTCGGTATGCGGGAACCGGGCCGCTGACCCCAGGTACGTGCACCCGGGTGAGAGGTTGGGCCGCTCCGCCGGGTACCGGATATCCCCGGCACCTGGCCCGGGCGTGGCCGGATGCACGGCGACCGGGGTCCCCGCGGCGGGGCCTGTCCCGTCGGCCGCGGCACGGACCACGGTCCCGGAAATCTCATGACCCAGCACCAGCGGGGCCTTCAGGACCGACTCCCCCGCCGCCCCGTGCAACCAGTAGTGCAGGTCCGACCCGCAGATCCCGCCAAACGCCACCTCGATAACGGCCTCACCCGGGCCCGGCGCCGCCAACGGCACCTCCTCGATGCGCAGATCCCCCTTGGCATGGGCCACCACCGCCAAACCCGACACCGGCAGACCCGGCACAGGCAG
>NZ_JBBCBT010000049.1:0-1034 GCF_037203985.1 Pseudarthrobacter sp. CCNWLW217 | reverse complement strand
ACCCAGTCAGGTGCGCCGGTTACGTCCGACGCGCATTCGAAGTCAGTTGGTGCCGACGGTGCCATCATCCTGACTGACCACTACCTGGTCGAAAAGCTCGCCCAGTTCAACCGCGAGCGGGTGCCCGAGCGCGTAGTACACGCCAAGGGCGGCGGCGCGTTCGGTACGTTCAGGGCCACCGAGGACATCTCTGCCTACACCAAGGCCGCGTTCCTGCAGCCCGGCGCCGAGACCGAGATGCTGATCCGGTTCTCCTCCGTCGCGGGCGAGAACGGCTCCCCGGACACCTGGCGCGATCCCCGCGGCTTCGCCGTGAAGTTCTACACCTCCGAGGGCAACTACGACCTCGTGGGCAACAACACCCCGGTCTTCTTCATCCGCGACGGCATCAAGTTCCCGGACTTCATCCACTCCCAGAAGCGCCTCCCGGGCACCCACCTGCGCGACGCCGACATGCAGTGGGACTTCTGGACCCTGTCCCCCGAATCCGCGCACCAGGTCACCTGGCTCATGGGCGACCGCGGCCTGCCGGCCTCCTGGCGTGAAATGCAGGGCTACGGCTCCCACACCTACCAGTGGATCAACGCCGCGGGCGAACGGTTCTGGGTCAAGTACCACTTCAAGTCCAACCAGGGCGTCAAGACCATCACCGGCGAGCAGGCCGAAGAGCTGGCCGGCTCCGACGCGGACTTCTACATCCGCGACCTCGCCGAAAACATCGACGCCGGCAACTTCCCGTCCTGGGACCTGCACGTCCAGGTCATGCCCTACGAGGACGCCAAGACCTACCGCTTCAACCCCTTCGACCTCACCAAGGTCTGGCCGCACGCGGACTACCCGCTGATCAAGGTCGGCACCATGGAACTGAACAAGAACCCGGAGAACTACTTCGCGCAGATCGAACAGGCCACCTTCGCGCCCTCGAACTTCGTGCCCGGCATCGCCGCGTCCCCGGACAAAATGCTCCAGGCCCGCATCTTCTCCTACGCCGACGCACACCGCTACCGCGTGGGCACCAACCACGCCCAGATCCC
>NZ_JBBCBT010000048.1:0-1059 GCF_037203985.1 Pseudarthrobacter sp. CCNWLW217 | reverse complement strand
TGAGCAGCCAGATGCCGGAGACTCCTGCGTCAGCGGCGCATGCGAAGGCGGATAACACGTCCCTGGGTGACCTGCTTGGTGAGGTGACCCGGGATTTGTCCACGCTGATGCGCCAGGAAGTGGAGCTGGCCAAGGCCGAACTGAAGGAGTCCGCGTCCAAGGCCGGCAAGGGCGGCGGCATGCTCGCCGGCGCCGGCGTTGCCGGGCACTTCGTCCTGCTCTTCCTCTCCATCGCCCTCTGGTACGCCCTGGGCGAGCTGATGGGACTGGGCTGGTCCGCCGTCGTCATCGCCGTGATCTGGGCCATCATCGCAGCGGTCCTGGCCTCCATCGGCCGCAAGAACCTCAAAGCCGTCAAGGGCCTGCCCCAGACCGGCGAAACACTCTCAGAAATCCCCCCAACCCTGAAACCCGGTGAGGTACAACGATGAGCGATAACCCGGACGCAATCCGTTCAGACATAGAAGCAACCCGAGCCCGGCTCGGCACCAACGTGGACGCCGTGGCCGACAAAGTCACCCCGTCCAACATCGTCCACCGCCAAACCGACAAGGTAAAAGATGCCGTGTTCGGAGTGAAGGAGAAAATCATGGGAGCCGCGGACGACGCCACCACCACCCTCCACACCCGCGCCGGGCACACCGGCAACGCCCTGGGCCACGCCGGCGACACCGTCGGCTCCACCCTCGGAGACGCCGGCCAGGCAATCAGCGACGCCCCGGCCCAGGTCAAAACCAAAACCCAGGGCAACCCCCTGGCCGCCGGCCTGATCGCGTTCGGCGCCGGCATGCTGCTCTCCTCCCTGATCCCGGCCAGTGAGAAGGAACGCGAAGCAGCCGACGCCCTCAAAACCGCCGCCGAACCACTCACCACCGAGCTCACCGACGCCGCCAAAGACATGGCCCAGGGCCTGAAGGAACCCGCCCAGGAAGCCATGGAAAACGTCAAGGCCACCGCCGCCGACGCCGCCGAACACGTCAAAACCGAAGGCCAATACGCCGCCGCCGACGTCAAAGACAAAGCAACAGAGGCCAAGGACCACGTCCAAAACCCCTAACC
>NZ_JBBCBT010000047.1:0-1114 GCF_037203985.1 Pseudarthrobacter sp. CCNWLW217 | reverse complement strand
TGTACTGCCCAGGGACGTTGGTTGGGTGAATGTGATGACTCGCTGGAGTCGCTGACTCATGGGTGAGGACCTCCGGTTGCACAGTGGAGTTGCTTAGACAACCGCTGAGGCGACCAGGAGGTCCTCATGTCCCACGCTAATGCCGCTTTGACTCCGCGCCAACGGTTACGCCTCGCGCGTCTCGTCGTTGACCAGGGATGGCCGGTGTCCCGGGCTGCCGAGCAGTTCAATTGTTCCTGGCCTACGGCCAGACGCTGGGCTGAACGCTATGCCGCGATGGGCGAGTCGGCCATGACCGACAGGTCCTCGCGCCCGCACCAGGTGGTGAACCGGACCCCGCAGCAACTCGTTCGCAAGGTCGTGCATCTGCGCTGGAAGCAAAGGCTGGGGCCGGTCGCGATCGGAGCAAAGCTTGCCATGCCCGCCTCCACGGTTCACGCGGTCCTGGTCCGGTGCCGCCTGAACCGGTTGCATCACGTGGATAAGCGCACCGGAGAAGTCATCCGCCGGTACGAACACGACAAACCTGGGGCGATGATCCACGTCGATGTAAAGAAGCTCGGCAATATCCCGGACGGTGGCGGCTGGCGCTACGTTGGCCGGCAGCAAGGCAAGCAGAACCGCGCCTCGACCCCGGCAAAGCCGCGAAGCAGCCACCACAACCCGCTGATCGGCACCGCTTACGTGCACACGGTCATCGACGACCATTCCAGGGTCGCCTACGCCGAGATTCACGGCGACGAAACAGCGGCCACCGCGGTGGGAGTGCTGCGACGGGCCGTGTCCTGGTTCGCCGTCCGCGGCGTCACCGTCGAGCGGGTCCTGTCCGATAACGGATCAGCCTACAAATCCCATCTCTGGCGGGACACCTGCCGGGAGCTGAACATCAAAGCCAAGAAGACCCGCCCCTACCGTCCGCAGACCAACGGCAAGATCGAACGGTTCCACCGCACTCTGGCCGACGGATGGGCGTTCCAACGCTTCTACGCCACAGAGTCAGCCCGCAGAAACGCCCTCCCGGCATGGCTGCACCACTACAATCACCACAGGCCCCACACCGCAATCGGCGGCCAACCGCCCATCAGCCGTTTAACCAACCCGCCTGGGCAGTACA
>NZ_JBBCBT010000046.1:0-1289 GCF_037203985.1 Pseudarthrobacter sp. CCNWLW217 | reverse complement strand
GACGTGGCTGCAGGAGAAGATACCTCCCATATCCTCAGCGGGTTGACTAACCAGCTGCCTGATCGTGATCCGGAAGAGACCGCCGAGTGGGTTGAGTCCCTGGATTCGCTGATCAGGGAACAGGGCACCGAGCGTGCCCAATACATCATGCGGAGCCTGTTGCAGCGTGCCGGTGCGCAGAGCGTCGGGGTGCCGATGGTGACCACCACGGATTACGTGAACACGATTCCGGTGGACCAGGAAGCCGAGTTCCCGGGCAACGAGGAGTTTGAGCGCCGGTACCGGGCGTACATGCGCTGGAACGCCGCGGTGATGGTGCACCGGTCCCAGCGGCCGAACATCGGCGTGGGCGGGCACATCTCCACCTACGCGGGCGCGGCCACCCTGTACGAGGTGGGCTTCAACCACTTCTTCCGCGGCAAGGACCACCCCGGCGGCGGTGACCAGGTCTTCTTCCAGGGCCACGCCTCACCGGGCATGTACGCCCGCGCGTTCATGGAAGGCCGGCTGACCGAGGAGGACCTGGACGGGTTCCGGCAGGAAAAGTCCCGCGCCGGCCACGCCCTGTCCTCCTACCCGCACCCGCGGCTGATGCCGGAGTTCTGGGAGTTCCCCACCGTGTCCATGGGCATCGGGCCGATGAACGCGATCTACCAGGCACAGTCCAACCGGTACCTGCACAACCGCGGCCTCAAGGACACCTCGGACCAGCAGGTCTGGGCGTTCCTGGGCGACGGCGAAATGGACGAGCCCGAGTCCCGCGGCCTGCTCCAGCTCGCCGCGAACGAGAACCTGGACAACCTGAACTTCGTGATCAACTGCAACCTCCAGCGCCTGGACGGGCCGGTGCGCGGCAACGGCAAGATCATGCAGGAACTCGAAGCGTTCTTCCGCGGCGCGGGCTGGAACGTGATCAAGGTCGTCTGGGGCCGGGAATGGGATGACCTGCTCACCAAGGACACCGACGGGTCGCTGGTGAAAATCATGAACGAAACCCCCGACGGGGACTACCAGACCTACAAGGCCGAATCCGGCGGGTTCGTCCGCGAACACTTCTTCGGCAAAGACCCGGCCACCAAGGACCTCGTCGCGGACCTCACCGATGACCAGATCTGGAACCTCAAACGCGGCGGCCACGACTACCGCAAGGTCTACGCCGCCTACAAGGCAGCCACCGAATTCAAGGGCAAACCCACCGTCATCCTCGCCAAAACCGTCAAGGGCTACGGACTCGGACCCCACTTCGAAGGCCGCAACGCCACCCACCAGATGAAAAAACTCACCCTCGA
>NZ_JBBCBT010000045.1:0-1459 GCF_037203985.1 Pseudarthrobacter sp. CCNWLW217 | reverse complement strand
GGGTTGGCGATGACGGGGGCGGTGCCGGTGAAGCCGTCGCGGGTTTCGGCGATTTCGCGGATGCGGTTGCGGCAGGCGTACCAGCCGGCGACCATGAGGGCGGAGGCGATGGCGGTGACGAGCATGGTCAGGGGTGAGTCGATGAAGACCATGATCAGGACGCTGATCAGGAAGAGCAGGGAGAGGTAGCCGGTGTAGGGGGCGCCGAACATCCGGAAGGAGGGGCGGGTCAGCCAGCCTTTGTCGGCCCAGCGTTTGAGCTGGATCTGGCACAGGACGATGGTGGCCCAGGTCATGATGATGCCTACGGAGGCGACGTTGAGGACGATTTCGAAGGCCTGGGCCGGGACGAGGTAGTTCAGCGGGACTCCCAGGAGGGACACCCCGGCGGTGATGGCGATCCCGCCGTAGGGGACGCCTGCTTTGTTCATGCGGGAGGCGAACTTGGGGGCGGAGCCGTTCACGGACATGGAGCGCAGGATCCGGCCGGTGGAGTACAGGCCGGCGTTCAGGGAGGACAGGGCGGCGGTGAGGACCACGAGGTTCATGATGACGTCCACGCCCTGGATGCCGATGGAGCCGAAGAACGTCACGAACGGGCTGACGCCCTTTTCGTAGGAGGTGTAGGGCAGCAGCAGGGCCAGCAGGATCACGGAGCCGACGTAGAACACGGCGATGCGGAAGACCACGGAGTTGATGGCCTTGGGCATGATCTTTTCCGGGTTTTCGGTCTCGCCGGCGGCGGTGCCGACCAGTTCGATGGAGGCGTAGGCGAATAGGACGCCCTGCATCAGGATGATCATGGGCAGCAGGCCGTTGGGGAAGATCCCGCCGTTATCGGAGAGCAGGCTCAGGCCCACCTGCTGGCCGTCCACGGGGGTGCCGAAGATGACGAAGTAGGTGCCCACGACCAGGAAGATGACCAGGGCCGCGACCTTGATCAGGGCGAACCAGAATTCCATCTCGCCAAAGACCTTGACCGAGACCAGGTTCAGGGCCAGGACCACGACCAGGGCGATCAGCGCCCAGGCCCACTGCGGGACGGCCGCCATCCAGGGGATGTAGTTGCCGAAGAAGTTCATGTACAGGGCCGCGGCGGTGATGTCCACGATGGTGGTCGTGGCCCAGTTGATCCAGTAGAACCAGCCCGAGACGAACGCGGCCTTCTCACCGAAGAACTCCCTCGCGTAGGACACGAACGAGCCCGAGGAAGGCCGGTGCAGGACCAGTTCGCCCAACGCCCGCAGGATCAGGAACGCGAAGAACCCGCACACGGCGTAAGCGATGACCAGCGACGGGCCCGCGGCGTTCAACCGGCCGCCCGCACCAAGGAACAACCCGGTCCCGATCGCACCGCCAATCGCGATCATCTGGATCTGCCGGGGCTTGAGGTTCTTGTGATAACCCTTATCCTCCGCATGCAACGCCGACTCACTGGCATGCGCATGCCCGCCGTCGA
>NZ_JBBCBT010000044.1:0-2323 GCF_037203985.1 Pseudarthrobacter sp. CCNWLW217 | reverse complement strand
AATCCGCTCCGGGATCCGCGTGATCGTCGTTTGAATAGGATTGCTGGTCCGTCGTCGTTGGTGCTTTTTGGGGTGACTGGTGATCTTGCGCGTAAGAAGCTGATGCCGGCTGTGTATGACCTGGCGAACCGGGGGTTGTTGCCGCCGAGTTTCGCGTTGGTGGGTTTTGGGCGGCGGGCGTGGAGTGATGGGGAGTTCGCTGCTGAGGTGAAGTCCTCGGTGCAGGCTTATGCGCGGACGCCGTTTGATGAGGCGGTGTGGAACCAGTTGTCCGAGGGTGTCCGGTTTGTCCAGGGCGAGTTTGATGATGATGACGCGTTTGAGCGTCTGGGTGACACGATTGCGTTGTTGGATGAGGAGCGTGGGACGCGGGGTAATCACGCGTTTTACCTCTCGATCCCGCCGAAGGCCTTTGAGCAGGTCTGCCGTCAGTTGTCCAAGCATGGCCTGGCGCAGGCTGATGGGGAGAAGTGGCGGCGGGTGGTGATTGAGAAGCCGTTCGGGCATGACCTGGAGTCGGCGCGGGCGTTGAATGACATTGTGGAGTCGGTGTTCCCGCCGGATGCGGTGTTCCGGATTGATCATTATCTGGGGAAGGAGACGGTGCAGAACATCCTGGCGTTGCGTTTCGCGAACCAGTTGTTCGAGCCGTTGTGGAACGCGAATTATGTGGACCATGTCCAGATCACGATGGCTGAGGACATCGGCACGGGCGGCCGGGCGGGGTATTACGACGGTGTGGGTGCTGCGCGGGATGTGATCCAGAACCATCTGTTGCAGTTGTTGGCGCTGACGGCGATGGAGGAGCCCATTTCGTTTAATGCCGATGATTTGCGGGCGGAGAAGGAAAAGGTCCTGGCCGCGGTCAAGCTTCCGGAGGATTTGTCCACGCATTCGGCGCGGGGCCAGTTCGCCGGTGGCTGGCAGGGCGGGGAGCAGGTCCAGGGTTATCTGGAGGAAGAGGGCATCCCGGCTGATTCGACTACCGAGACGTTCGCCGCGATCCGGGTGGATATCCATACCCGGCGCTGGGCCGGTGTGCCGTTCTACCTGCGCGCGGGCAAGCGGCTGGGCCGGCGGGTGACGGAGATCGCGGTGGTGTTCAAACGCGCGCCGAACCTGTTGTTCCGTGACCATGGTGAGGATGACTTCGGGCAGAACGCGGTGGTGATCCGGGTCCAGCCCGATGAGGGCGCGACGATCCGGTTCGGGTCCAAGGTCCCGGGCACGCAGATGGAAGTCCGGGACGTGACGATGGACTTCGGGTACGGGCATTCGTTTACCGAGTCGTCTCCGGAGGCGTATGAGCGGTTGATCCTGGATGTGCTTTTGGGTGAGCCGCCGTTGTTCCCGCGGCATGAGGAAGTGGAACTGTCCTGGAAGATCCTGGACCCGTTCGAGGACTACTGGGCCACCCTGGACGAACAGCCCGAACCCTACGCCCCGGGGTCCTGGGGCCCCGCCAGCGCTGATGAGCTGCTGGCCCGTGACGGACGAACCTGGAGAAGGCCATGATTGTTGACCTGCCGGACACCACGACCTCGAAGATTTCCAAGAAGATCATGTCGCTGCGTGAGCAGGGCGGCGTGATCGCCCTGGGCCGGGTCCTGACCCTGGTGGTGGTGACCAAGTCCGGGCTGGAGGAAGAAGCGATCGAGGCCGCGAACGAGGCCAGCCGCGAACACCCCTGCCGGATCATCGTGCTCGCCGACGCCGGAGCGCAGGCCCCGGACCGGCTCGACGCGCAGATCCGGGTCGGCGGGGACGCCGGCGCGTCCGAAGTCATCGTGCTGCGCGGCTACGGCGAACTCGCGCACGAGTCCGAATCACTCGTCGCGGCCCTGCTGCTGCCGGACGCCCCGATCGTGGCCTGGTGGCCGCACGGGGCGCCGGAGAACGCCTGCGAAACCTCGATCGGCCGGATCGCGCACCGCCGGATCACGGACTCGGCCAACGAACCGGACCCCCAACTGGCGCTGGAGAACATCCGGTCCACGTACAAGGCAGGCGACACCGACCTCGCCTGGACCCGGCTGACCAACTGGCGGATCCAGCTCGCCGCAGTCCTGGACCAGGTCGACTCCTCCCCGGTGACCGCCGTCGCCGTCGAAGGAGCCTCCGACTCCCCCTCCACCATCCTGCTCGCAGCCTGGCTCACCCTGTCCCTGGACGCCCCCGTCACCATCGTCGCGGACCCCGCCGGGACCGGCATCCGCCGCGTCCGCCTCACCCGCCCCGGCGGCGACGTCCAACTCTTCCGCCCCGGACTCTCCATCGCCGAACTCACCCAACCAGGCCAACCCGCCCAACGCATCTCCCTGCC
>NZ_JBBCBT010000043.1:0-2600 GCF_037203985.1 Pseudarthrobacter sp. CCNWLW217 | reverse complement strand
CGTTGGGGGCGCGCGAAGTTGAGGCTGTCGAAGGTGCGCTTGCCGAGGGCTTCGTTGGCGGCGATTTCGCCGTAGCCGGTGGCGTTTTTGAAGCCGCCGCCTGAGAAGCCGGTGGCGCAGTAGATTCTGCTTCCTTCGTGGAACCGGCCGAGCAGGGGGTTGCCGTCTGTGGTGAAGAGGTCCGGGAAGGCGTCTGAGCGGACGATGGTGGGGAACAGTCCGGGGAAGAACTCGGTGACAGTTTCGGTGGTTTCTGAGATTTCAGCTGCGCTGAGGTCCCTGGGCACGGCGTTGGGGTCCGGGGTTGGCGCTCCCCGGCCGTCAAGGGTTGCCTTGACTGTGGCGCCGTCCACGGCGGGTGCCCCATACATGGAGCGGTCCCCGGAAATCCGGATAAAGACGGGGAACTTCTTCGGCGAGAATTCCGATGCGTCTTTGGCGACGAACCAGGAGAGGAAGCACCGTTTGGTCTGGGTTGCCGCCTTCAGGTAGTCGGGCATGAGGCGTTGGGACCAGCCGCCGGAGGCGATGATGGCGTTTTCGAAGGTCCAGGTTTTGTTGCCGGAGGTGATGAGGACGCCGTCGGGGGTTTCGGTGATGGTGTTGATGGGGGTGTTGGTGTGGATGGTTGCGCCGTTGGTTTGGGCTGCGGTGATGGCGGCGGTGACGGCGCGGTCGGTGCGCAGGGCGCCGGCGTGGGGGTCGTAGACGGCGATGTCGTCGGGGCGGAGGTTGTGTTGGGGGTAGCGTTCGGCCATTTCCTGGTGGTTGAGGATGTGGTGGTCGGCGTGGTTGGTCCTCGTGGTTTCGAGCAGGGCTGTGAGGTAGGGGCCGTTTTGGGTGCCGATGGAGAGTCCGCCGCAGCGGGTGAGGATGTGCTGGCCGGTTTCGGCTTCGAGTTCGGCCCAGAGATCCCGGGAGCGTTCCAGGATGGGGTAGAGGTTGGGGTTGCCGCGGTAGAGCATGCGGAAGAGCCGGGTGTCGCCGCCGACGGCGCTGCGGGCGTGGGCGGGGGTGTGTGCTTCGAAGCCGGTGACGGAGTCGGTGAGGCGGGAGGCTTGCCAGAGGGCCATGGATCCGATGCTGCCCAGGCCGATGACGGCGAGTTTTCCGTCCATGGTTAGAGGACCTGTTCGAGGAAGGCCTGGGTGCGGGCTTCCTTGGGGTTGGCCAGGACTTCGCGGGCGTCGCCGCGTTCGACGATGTAGCCGTCGTCCATGAAGATCAGGGAGTCGGCGACTTCGCGGGCGAAGCCCATTTCGTGGGTGACGACGACCATGGTCATGCCTTTTTTGGCGAGTTGTTTCATGACGGCGAGGACTTCGCCGACTTTTTCGGGGTCCAGGGCGGAGGTGGGTTCGTCGAAGAGCATGATTTCGGGGTCCATGGCGAGGGACCGGGCGATCGCGACGCGTTGTTGTTGTCCGCCGGAGAGTTGGACCGGGTAGTAGTCTCCGAATCCGGCGAGGCCGACGCTGGCGAGCAGTTCGTGGGCGCGTTTGGCTGACTCTTTCTTGTCCGCCTTTTTGACCAGGACGGGTCCGGACATGATGTTCTCGTGGGCGGTCATGTTGGGGAAGAGGTTGAAGGATTGGAAGACCATGCCCACCCGGGTGCGCTGTTCGGCGAGTTTTTTGGGGGGCAGGGCGTGGTAGGCGGTGTCGGTTTCGTAGTAGCCGAAGTCTTCGCCGTTGACTTTCAGGACTCCGGTGTCCACTGTTTCCAGGCCGTTGATGCAGCGCAGGACGGTGGATTTGCCGGAGCCGGACGGGCCGATGATGCAGCAGATCTCTCCGCTGGCGATCTCGAGGTCGATGTCTTTGAGGACTGTTTTGGGTCCGAAGGATTTGCGGATTTTCTGGGCGAGTATGGTGCCGTCGTTGCTCATCGGGCGATACCTTCCGGGTCTGTCAGCACAACGGGTTTGGCCTTCCGGGGGAGCCGGGAGGTTGAACGTGAGTATTTTTGTTCGAGCTTGGATTGCGGGTAGCTCAGCAGCAGGGTCATGACGAGGTACCAGAGGCTGGCGACGAGCAGCAGCGGGATGGTCTCGTAGGTCCGGGCGTAGATGAGCTGGGCGCTTTGGAGCAGTTCGGCAACGCCGAGGACGCTGACCAGGGAGGTTCCCTTGAACATGCCGATCACCTGGTTGCCGGTTGCCGGGATGATCGAGGGCATCGCCTGGGGGATGATGACCTTGCGCATCTTTATTGACCCGCTCATGCCCAGGGAGTCGGCTGCCTCGATCTGGCCCTTGCCGACGGCGGAGAACCCGCCCCGGATGATCTCGGCCATATAGGCGGCCTCATTGAGCGTCAGGCCGACCAAGGCTGCCGTGATCGGCCCCATCAGGGCGTTTGTGTCGATCGCGGTGCCGATGTCCGTGAACGGGATCCCGATGGACAGGTTCGGGTAGAGCGCGGAGATGTTGAACCAGAAGATCAACTGCACCAGCACCGGAGTGCCCCGGAAAAGGGTGATGTAGAGCCCTGCAGCGATGGAAATCGGCTTCACGTGAGAGGAGCGCATGATCGCCAGGCCCAGCCCCAGGAGCGTTCCCAGGGTCATGCTGGCCACCGTGAGGAAGATCGTGAGCATCA
>NZ_JBBCBT010000042.1:0-4763 GCF_037203985.1 Pseudarthrobacter sp. CCNWLW217 | reverse complement strand
AGAACGGCTGCCCGCTGGCCAGTCCCCCGGCGCCGTTGGCGGACACCACGCTGCCGATGGCCAGCGCCACGAAGAACGCTATGACGTTTGGGACGCTTAGTGGCCGTGGCGGGTGCAGGGTCTGATTTTGTCGGTAGTGGCGGTTACAGTTCGGGCATGGAGACGAAAAAGGACGCCGACGGATGGAACCTGTGCAGCGCCCTCCCCGAATACGGCTGCGAGCTTCGCACGCGAAGCAAGGGCGGAAAGTACTGCAATTCGCACGCCCTCCAGATGAACCGAGGTGAAGAGTTCAAGCCTCTCCAACCACGGGGGAAAGATCGCGGCCTGACCTGCACAGGGCCGGGGCGCAACAGGGAACCCTGCGAGCGACGAGTGACGCAGCTCAACTTTCCCCCGGGTCCCCTCTGCAAGGGACATGCAAAGCAGCTCGAACGAGACGGGTCGATGTGGCAGTTCCCGCCGAAGGGGGACGAATGGAACGATTGCGCCGCCCTCGATTACGGGTGCGAACGCAAGGCGGTAACCCGCGGCTCGCGGTTCTGCGGCACTCACTATAACCAGTATTACCGCGGCGAGCTGACCCCCATCAAGCGAAAATCGGCTAACGGCACGCGGTGCGGGGGCCCCGGCCCTGATGGGACGGAATGCGGACGGAAGGACATTTACCAGGATGATCCGGTCCCGTTATGCAAAGCCCACGCTCTTCAGTACAAGGATGCGGGCGCCATGCGGGTAATTGTCCCCCGCTACAGGCTCGGGTCGCTGGAGCGAGACGACGATGGCAACAAGCGGTGCACTAGTTGTCGTGAATGGCTACCCGAAATGGATTACGGAAAAGGCGGTTCGGGCGATGGGCTTGCCTCCCGCTGCCTGCGATGCGCAAATGATGCCTCCCGTGCGCGGAAGTTTGGGATCACAAGGGAGCAGTACGACGCCCTACTCGCCATCCAAGGCGACGTCTGCTGGATATGCAAGCAGCCCCCTGACTTCGGGCGCAAGTCGCTGAGCGTGGACCACGACCATAACTGCTGCGCGGATAAGGACAAGACGTGCGGCAACTGCATACGCGGGCTTATCTGCGGAGCATGCAACCTTGCCCTCGGGCTGTTCGATCACAAGCCCGAGCGGCTGGAAGCAGGCTTCCGGTATCTGGTCGAAGGAGTACCCCACATTTTGGCGCACCTCCAGTCAAGAGATGAGCCAACTGCTTTGCCGGTACTCGTTATCCCACGGCAACGGTTTAGCTAGTCGCAAAATGGCGCGTCCAGTCAGACCGGACGCGCCCTGCGCATGCCCTAACCCCTTAAAACGGCTCAGGCGCTAAATCAGTCTATAAGCGCTGGCTACTTTCACCGTCCGACGATTCAACACCCCCGAGCGTCCCGGTTCCGGTGGTTCACCCGATTCACCACTACCAGGACCGCCACCAGTGCAAAGTACTCAGGAGCTGGGGACGGGAGTCCCCGCCGATGAAGCCCACCGTGTAGGTCGCCGCGAGGATGACCAGGCCGAAGCACGTGAGCCACGAGAAGCCGAACGGGCTCTTCAGTCCCGCTGAACCCACGGGAACCACGGCCGCGATCACGAAGATGGCACCGATGTAGAACACCAGGATGCGCCACAGCACGGTCCGTGACTGCTTTCTTCACGCTTCGGGTCGGCTCGGCGGTTTCGGTTGCCGCCACGGACCTAATCTCGGTGCCGCCGAATGCAAACGCCACCAAAAGAGGGCCGTAGCAATCCCGCCGAAACCGCTGGGCGCGAAACCGTCCCCGGTGAAGTTGGCCAGGTCCGGCGACTGCACGCCCGCCAACCAGCCAAAGAGCAGCGCAGCGCCAACCAGGAGGAACCCGACGATCGCCGCCACCTTGAGCAGCACAAACCAGAACTCAAACTCGCCGAAGTTCTTCACGCTCGTCAGGTTCACCCCGGTGAGCACCACGATGAACACAAAGGCCATCAGCCACACCGGCAGGGCTGGGAAGATGGTGGCCATCAGCCCCGCCGCACCGAGAGCTTCGGCCGCAATTACCACCACGAGCTGCAGCCACCACAGCCAGCCCACCGTGGCGCCGACCACCGGCCCGTACGCCTCGGCGGTATAGACGGAGAAGGCACCGCTGTCCGGATTGGCCGCGGCCATCTCACCGAGGGCCCACATCACCAGGATGATGAGGGTGCCGGCCACGAGGTAGGAGATCAGCACCGCGAGCCGTGAAAGGCGTGGCAGGACCGAACAAAAGCGTGCGCGCCGCGGCGATAAGATAGACATTTTGCGTGCACGAAGCAGTTGTAGGTGCCTCGCGAAAGGTGCCGTTGGATAACGATCCACAGCCTCGAATAGCTCCGTAAACGCTAAGGACTACCAAGAACCATGGCCGCAAGAAGAAACGAGTTCAGAGTGACCGACGAAACGAAAGAACAAAAGGACAAAAGTTATCCAAAAACTGCCCTCTTCTTTGGCATAGCCACACTGGGTCTAGCCGTCGTCGGGCCGCTTCTTCTGTGGCTGATATATGGATGGGGCGACGACGCAGCCGCCCTAAAGCTGGCGTTGTTCTTCGCAGTACCCGGACTGACGTTCCTCGGGCTCTACCGATACATAACGATGGTGGAAAGGGCTGGCGGATTCTTTTACAAGCTACGCCCCCAAGATTGGAAGACACTCTTCATACAACTTCTACCCGGCACAGCGCTGGCGGTGCTTGGAAGCCTGATGAACCCTGCGTTCGGTTGGCTTAGCATCCTCTTTGGGCTCGCAATAAGTGTGATATTGACGCGCCGTCCGGCTCACCCCATGGAAGGTGTACTGGTGGTTAGCAATAACCGACTTACCCTTCGGGAGAAGTGGCTCGTGACCGGGATAGTGATAACTGCGCTGGTTGCTGGAGCTTTTGCTTGGGCGTGGGTCAGTGATGTTGTGCCTTATGAGGAAAAGTGGGGGAACTACGCAGAATGGTTCTCCGGAATTGCCACTGCCTTAGGTTTTGCCGCCGCCATCGTAACGATCGCGATCACCCGTAGCAAGTACCAGCAGGAGCGAGAACAGTTTGTAACGGTCGAGCAGTCCAGGAAGGCGAAAGAGCGGGAGACTGCCTTGGGCGTGCAGGTTGATCTGGGATTAGAGTCTATAACTCGACCACGTGGCCTCGGAGCGCTGCTAGGAGTCAATCATGGGAGTGATCTCAGGTACGTTTGCACGATCACTAACAGCACCAGCTCAAGCCTCGATAACATTCAGATTGTTTATCCCGAACCACATGGTTCAGACCGAGAAGACTGGGAGTACACCGCGCCTATCCGGGTCTTCCCGACCCAAGCACCTGGCGTCAGTGTGAGCTACAGAGAAGAGCTTCCCACCGACCATCCATCCCCGGCTGAATGTTTAGCGCTATTCGAGTCCATGTATAGGGTTCAGTTCACCCTGAACGGCACTCGCTGGGAGCGAGATAAAGACGGTCTGCGTGACTTGGACTATTCTTGGACTGTGGATCGAAACTAATTAGCAGGCGATTCACTCGCGAGCCATGTGGCTTTCCCCTTACCACTAATGAGTCTCACTGCTCATGGAGGAGGAATATCAGGCCCATGGTGGTGCTGAGGTAGAACACATGTCGTACCACTTCATCGTATTGCCCACCATGGGGCCGCCCGGGCGCCTTCCTGAGCGCGCGGTGGTAGACCACGTTGACGTCGGTTAGCTTCAGCCGCCGCTGCTGCTGCTCGGCGTGCTCTGTCCCCGCCCGCTCACCCGCTGCATCGCTCCTCAGCTGACCACACCCCTCGTACTTCCACCTGCCCTCAGTCGGCTACCAACACCTCCGCTCATCTTGCCACTGCCGGAGCACCCAACAATGGTGCGTGCTGGCAATTAAGTAGACGGCGCAGGCGATGTTGATCAGTCGTCGGAGCAGACCGCATGAGTGGATTGCTGCCTACAGCCGCCGCTGCCGAAACATCGGGAACGCTTCCCGCACCCGTTCCACAGCCTCCAGCGAAACATCAATGGCCCGCACTCCGGACTCCAACCCCAGATCCGCCTCGACGATCCCCATCGGATCGACCAGCACACTCCGTCCCACCGACACGGGCGGCGCCTGGCATACCCCGGCCACGTATACGCTGTTCTCGATCGCCCGCGCCGTGTTCAACGCCAGCCACTGCTCGGTCTTGTGCTCGCCCGGCACCCAGGACGAGCAGACCAGCAGGACCTGCGCGCCGGCGTCGGCCAGTGACCTGGCCAGTTCCGGGAACCGGAGGTCGTAGCAGGTCATCAGCCCGAACCCTACTCCCCCGTGCTCGAACACCACCGGATCGGTGGACGGGCCGGGCTTGATGAAGGTCGATTCCCCGAAGCCCTGCGCGTCGAAGAGGTGGATCTTCCGGTAAAAAGCCAGCCGGCCGCCGTCGGGCCCGAACGCCACCAGGGTGTTGTACGCCTTGCCCGGCTCCTCCGAGGTTTCCACCACGCCCGCCACCAGCGCGATGCGGTGGCGGGCGGCAACGCCGGCGAGCTCCTGGCAGACGGGCCCGTCCAGCGGCTCGGCCATCGCCGGGAAGGTCGCGTCCACCTTCTTTTTCTCGTAGGTGGCGTACTCCGGGAAGGCGACCAGCGCGGCGCCGTCGCGCGCGGCCTCGGCGGCGAACCGGCCGATCGCGGCGAGGTTCGCTTGGATGTCGGCACCCGACTCCAGCTGCCCCAGCGCTATCCTCACGGCTGCTCCTTCCCTCACTGCACGCACCGGCCCGGGTGAAAAAGC
>NZ_JBBCBT010000041.1:0-5029 GCF_037203985.1 Pseudarthrobacter sp. CCNWLW217 | reverse complement strand
GGCTACGGCGAAATCGCCGCCAACGAAGCCCTCGGCAAGCGCACCTTCGACAGCCTCAACTTCGCGCGCCCCCAACGCTTCGAGACGGTTTAACACACGCACCGACTATCCCCACCTTCCCAACATCGCCTATTGTTGACAATCTACAGGCCCTAAGAAAGTATGAAGCCATGGCAACTCTCAGTCCCCTCCTCAAGCAGGCCACTCCGGTCGTCGTCGACCATGCCCTCGGCAGCTGGATCCACGCAACTGACGGCAAGAAGTACCTCGATTTCACCACTGGAATCGGTGTTACCAGCACAGGTCACTGCCACCCTGATGTCGTAGCGGCTGCTCGTGAGCAGGTGGGCAAGATTGTCCACGCCCAGTACACCACCGTGATGCACAAGCCCTTGCTTGAGCTGACCGAAAAGCTGGGAGAGTTCCTGCCCTCGGGGCTGGACAGCG
Source organism: Pseudarthrobacter sp. CCNWLW217 (assembly GCF_037203985.1). Taxonomy (NCBI): domain Bacteria; kingdom Bacillati; phylum Actinomycetota; class Actinomycetes; order Micrococcales; family Micrococcaceae; genus Pseudarthrobacter; species Pseudarthrobacter sp. CCNWLW217. Next base: position 4,582 of record NZ_JBBCBT010000041.1, on the reverse strand, counting down.
TTTTCTACGCGACCTCCGGCTCCGAGGCAGTAGAGGCCTCGGTCCGCCTGGCCCGGATGGCCACGGGGCGGCCCAACATCATCTCCTTCCACGGCGGCTTCCACGGTCGGACCGTGGGCGCCGCTTCGCTCACCACGGCCGGCACGAAGTTCCGTTCAGGCTTCTCCCCGCTCATGGGTGGAGTGCACATTGCACCCTTCCCGCACTCCTACCGGTATGGCTGGGACGAGGAAACCGCCGTCACATTCGCGCTGAAGGAACTGGACCACCTCCTCCTGAGCATCAGCAGCCCGGCAGACACGGCCGGTTTCATCATCGAACCCGTCCTGGGCGACGGCGGCTACATCCCCACTCCCCCGGCGTTCCTCCAAGGTTTGCGCGAGCGGGCTGATCGCCACGGCATCGTACTCATCCTCGACGAGGTCCAGGCCGGTGTTGGCCGCACCGGAAAGTTCTGGGGCCACGACTGGGCAGGCATCACTCCCGACGTGGTGATCACCGCGAAGGGACTCGCCAGCGGCTTCCCCATCTCAGCCATCGCCGCCTCCACCGAACTGATGGGCAAAGCCTGGGCAGGTTCACAGGGAGGCACCTACGGCGGAAACGCCGTCGCAGCCGCAGCCGGCGTCGCAACCCTGGGCGTCATCGAACGCGAGAACCTGGTGGAGAACGCCCTGGTACGGGGCGATGAACTGCGGGCAGGGCTCAACCAGCTCAAGACAGAATTTTCGGGAGTCGGCAATGTCCGCGGCCGCGGCCTCATGCAGGGCGTCGAATTTACCTCGCCGGACAACACCCCTGATTCCGCTACCGCCCTGGCAGTCCAGCAAGCAGCCATCAAGGAAGAACTGCTGCTCCTCACCTGCGGTCCGCACGGAAACGTCGTCCGCATCATCCCGGCGCTCAACGTCAGCAGCGACGAAATCCAAGCCGGCCTGACCAGGTTCACCCAGGCGCTGAAAACAGCCACCTCCTAGTATCTCCCCTACCATTTTTGAAAGCGTGACATGAGCTCCTCATTCGACCCCTCAGGGCTTCACACGGAATTGTTCATCGATGGCGCCTGGCAGAAGGCCGCCAGCGGCGCCACTTTCCCGGTGGAGAATCCAGCTACCAACGAAATCATCGCCCACGTAGCCGACGGCGGGCCGGCAGATGCAGCCTTGGCGATCAAGGCTGCAGGCCACGCCCAGGCGGCGTGGGGCAAGTCCACTCCCCGCGAACGTGCCGACATCCTGCGACGGGCTTTTGAACTGGTCATTGCCAACACCGACCACCTGGCGGCAATCATGACCGCGGAGATGGGCAAGCCCCTTGCCGAGGCACGGGGAGAAGTGGCCTATGGCGCCGAAATGCTCCGCTGGTTCTCCGAAGAAGCCGTCCGCATTGGCGGAGACCATGCCACCTCCGTTGACGGCAACACCCGGATCATGATCACCAAGGAACCGGTCGGCCCCTGCGTGCTGGTGACCCCGTGGAACTTCCCGTTGGCCATGGGCGCCCGCAAGATCGCCCCCGCCGTCGCGGCCGGTTGCACCATGGTCTTCAAGCCTGCCGAGCTGACCCCGCTGACGTCCCTTGCCCTGGTTCAGATCTTCAGGGAGGCAGGCCTTCCCGACGGCGTCCTGAACGTCGTCACGACCTCCAGCGCCTCAACTGTGGTGGGGGCCTGGACCAGCAGCGGCATTGCACGGAAGATCAGCTTCACCGGCTCCACCGAGGTGGGCAAGATCCTGCTGCGCCAGGCGGCCGACAATGTCATGCGCTCCTCGATGGAGCTGGGTGGAAACGCCCCCTTCATCGTCCTCGCCGACGCCGACATCGAGAAGGCAGTTGATGGCGCGATGAAGGCCAAAATGCGGAACATGGGTGAGGCCTGCACTGCCGCGAACCGCTTCTTCGTCCACCGGTCAGTGGCGGAGGAATTCAGCGAGAAGTTCGCCAAGAAGATCTCCGAACTTCAGGTGGGCAACGGCGCGGTGTCGGGGACCGAGGTGGGTCCGCTGATCGAACAGAAGGGCCTGGACAAGGTCGAAAGCCTCGTGGCCGACGCGGTGTCCAAGGGTGCACGCATCCTGACGGGAGGAAGCCGTCCCGAAGGTCCTGGATACTTTTACACGCCCACTGTCCTGACGGACGTCTCATTGGACTCCGAGTTGATGAGCACCGAGATTTTCGGTCCGGTGGCAGCCATCACCCCGTTCGACAGCGAAGACGAAGTGCTTCGACTCGCCAACGACACCGAGTGGGGCCTGGTCGGCTACGTCTTTACTGAGAACATGGACAAGGCTCTCCGCTTCTCCGCAGAACTGGAAGTAGGCATGGTCGGACTGAACACCGGCCTTGTCTCCAATCCCGCAGCGCCGTTCGGCGGTGTCAAGCAGTCGGGACTGGGGCGCGAAGGCGGCAAGATTGGCATCGAGGAATTTCTTGAGACCAAGTACACCGCCATAGCTGTCTAAAAGACGTGTAGCAGGCGAAAGAGTGAGATGAGGGGGATATCGATGGCGGCACCGGAAGGGCTCTTTGCACTGGAGGGAAGACCCACGGCGCAGCTGATCGCCGATCAGCTGCGGGAACAGATTGTTCAGGGCATGTTCGGTCCGGGAGAACAGATCAATGAATCTGTCTTGGCAAGCCAGCTAAACACTTCGAGGGGTCCAGTCCGTGAGGCGTTGCAGAGGCTGTGCCAGGAAGGGATCCTCGTCAGTCGGCGTAACCGGGGCGTTTTCGTCCTTGAGCTCACCACGGAAGACATCAGGGAGATCTACGCCGTACGTGAGGCTGTGGAATCAACTGCCGCGGACGCACTGCTGGACGCCGGTCCGGAACAGGTCAAGGACACCTGCCAGGTCTTAAAGGCCACCATCAGCGACATGGCAAAACAGGTTGCTGTTTCGGACTGGCAGGCGATTGCACGGCTGGATATGCAGTTCCACACCTCCCTCGTAGCCGGGGCTGGCAATACTCGCCTGATCCGGATCTATCAAACCCTCGCAGCCGAATCGAGGATGTGCATTCTCAATCTGGCCGTCGCCTATCCCCGAATAGACGTCCTCGTGCAGGAACACCAACACATCCTCGATCTCCTGCAGGCAGGCCGTCGCGAAGAACTACACAAAGCCATCACACGCCACATGGAAACAGCCGTGGAGGATCTTACCGGGACAACGGAAGAGTAACCTCCCGAGATTCTCCTTATCCGCCATTCCGTAAGAGAAGGCCAGGTCCGCTTGGATCTGGCCTTCTCTTGTGCCGTCAACAAAGATAATCCCTGTAAATTGTCGACGATCTACCGCGAGGGTGGTTGCATAGTAGGTAAGGATTTGTGGCTCTGTTTTGGAAGGAGACTCCGACGAAGATGAGAATCAAGGTCCGGGTAGCCGGTGCAGGGTTGGCCGTTTTACTGGCGCTAACCGCCTGCGGGTCAAATGCCGGTAACGATTCAGCTCAGGAAGGATCCAAGACATCGAATACGGCTGACATCTCGGAGGGCGTCCAGCCTGACGCTGCTGCCGTGGCACTTTTGCCGCAGTCCTATAAGGACAAGGGCGAACTGACGGTCGCGATGGACCTGCACTACCCGCCGACGACGTTCCTCGCGGAGGACAACACCACCCCGATCGGCCTGAACCCGGACGTGGCACGGCTCATTGCCAAAAAGCTTGACCTGAAGCTGAAGTTCGTGGACACGAAGTTCGACACGATCGTCCCGGGCCTGGACGGCGGCCGCTTCGACTTCACGGCCACGACCATGTCCAAGACCGAAGAGCGGCTCAAGGTCCTGGACATGATCGACTACTTCAGGGCTGGAAACTCCGTGGCAGCAGCCGCCGGGAACCCTTTGAACCTCACCGTTGAAACCCTGTGCGGGAAGAACATCGCCGTCACCCAAGGCTCCACCGGCCAGCTGTTGCGCCTTCCGGCCCTGAGCGAGCAGACCTGCACCTCCAAGGGCCAGCCGGCGATCAACGCCGTGACCCTGCCCAACATCCAGGACGCCCTGGTCCAGCTGCACTCCAAGCGGATCGACGGCATCCTCTACGACACGACCTCGCTCGCATGGGCCCAGAAGCAGCAGCCGGGCTCCTTCACCATCCTCGGCCGGGTCAACGTCGGCTCAAGCGACCTGACCGCCGTCGGCCTGAAAAAGGGCTCCCCGCTGACCCCGGCCATGCAGGCAGCGATCCAGTCCGTCCTTGAGACCCCGGAATACAAGAAGTCCCTCGAGAACTGGGGCCTGGAGTCCGGCGCCATCACCGACGCCAAGCTCAATTAGAGGGACGCCGTGGAGAAATTCGTTCGTCAAGGAAGTGAGACCGCAATGAATGCGGTCGACCCGGCGCTCAAGCCAAGGCTCCGGCGACGAAGCACTTTCGAGTATGCCGCCTGGGTTGTGTGTAGCCTTTTGGCTTTGGGCATCCTGATCTCGGTATCAACCAACCCCAACTTCAAGTGGCATGTGGTTGCACGGTACTTTACCCACGAAACGATTCTCCGTGGTTTGATGCTCACGATCTTCCTCACGGTGGCCAGCATGACCCTGGGAACGCTCCTGGGGCTGGGCCTGGCGATCATGCGC
>NZ_JBBCBT010000040.1:0-5442 GCF_037203985.1 Pseudarthrobacter sp. CCNWLW217 | reverse complement strand
CTGGTGGTCCTGAACGATGTGAACTCCGGGAATGTGTGGCTGGTGAACCAGAACATGCAGCTCGTGAACAACTGGGACGACGTCATTCCGCCACAACAGACGTCCGACGACGCCGACAAGGACTCCGCGGACGAAGTCCAGCGGACGGTATTGCCGGACCGGACCAAACCCAACAGCGCCCCGGTCGCCAAGCCGGATACTTTTGGGATACGCGCGGGAAGGACCGCGATCCTCCCGGTGCTGGACAATGACACCGACCCCGACGGCGATATCCTCACGGTCCGTGCCCCGGAACCGATCAAATCCGGGCTCCTCGCCCCAATCTACGGCTCTACCGGCTTCCAAGTCACTGTCCCGGCAGACAAGACCGGCTCCGAGACCTTCAAATACACCGTCGATGACGGCCGCGGCCTCACCGCCTCTTCCGACATCACCCTCAATATCATCCCGCCGGGGGAGAACTCAGCCCCGCGGCAAAAACCCAACCGGAACACCACGCTCGTGGTGCAGGCCGGCAAAATCGTCAGCCAGAACATCCTCACCGACTGGACCGACCCCGATGGCGACGACCTCTACGTAGTCAGTGCCACCGGAAGCGACCCCCGCGACCAGGTCAAAGCCCGGCCCGACGGACTGCTCACCTTCCAGGACGCCGGTACGGAACCGGGCCGTAAAGTGGTCACCCTCACGGTGTCCGACGGCCAGTCGACCGCCGAGGGCAAAGTCACAGTGGACGTGCGCGCGCCGGGTGCACTGCCGCCCATCGCCAACGCAGACCACGTCGTCGCCGTCGCCGGTGTGGACACCGTCATCGCACCGCTGAAGAACGACTCCGATCCGCAGGGCGGTGCGCTTCGTCTCGCGCAGATCACGCCGGACGGCAACTCCACAGCCACCATGGGCGCGGACCAGCAGACCTTCACCTTCAACTCCACGGCCCAGGGCGCACACTACGTGTCCTACCTCGTGACCAACGGTCCGGCCAGTGCCCAGCAGCTGGTTCGCGTGGACGTGGTTTCCGGCGACGGCGATGGCGCCCCCGTCGCCGTGCGGGACACGGCCCTGTTGCCCAGCGGCGGCACTGTTCTGGTGGATGTCCTTGGCAACGACTCGGACCCCTCCGGCGGCGTGCTTGTGGTCCAGTCCGTCACGGCGGCCGACGGCCTGCCGGTCAGCGTCTCGGTGGTGGATCATTCCGTCGTCAGGATCACTGATATACGGGCGCAGGGCCAGCTCAACGTCAAATACACGATCTCCAACGGCAAGTCCTCCGCCAGCGGGGACATCGCGGTCCTGGTAGTGCCCGCGCCGGCCAAGCTCCAGGCCCCCCAGGCCAAACCGGACGAAGTGTCAGTCCGGGTCGGCGACGTCGTCACCATTCCCGTCCTTGAGAACGACACCGACCCCAACGGCGGGAAGCTCACGCTTGAGCCGGAGCTGGCCCAAAAGCCGGACGACGCCGACGGCCGCATCTTCCGCGCGGGCAACGCATTGCGCTTTATCGCCGGAGACGTGCCCAAGACCGTCTACGCGATCTACAAGGTCACCAACGAATCCGGACAGTCGGACTCCCAACAGGTCACTATCCGCGTCCGCGCCCGCGATGACGAACGCAACACCCGCCCCGAACCCAAAAACCTCACGGCGCGCGTGGTGTCAGGGATGGTGGTGCGAATCCCCGTGCCCCTGGACGGCATCGACGCCGATGGCGACTCCGTGCAACTGATCGGGGTGGATAAGGCCCCCGCGATGGGAACGGCTGTAGTCAAGGACGGCTACCTTGAGTTCACAGCGATCGGAACAGCCGCCGGGACCGACACGTTCACCTACCGCGTCCGGGACCGGATTGGCGCCGAGAACACCGGCACAGTGATTGTAGGGGTTGCTCCGCCTGAGCCCAACAACCAGAAACCCATCGCCATGGATGACTCCGTGGAAGTGCGGCCCGGACGCAAGATCGCCGTGGACGCCCTTAGTAACGACTCAGACCCGGACGGTGACCCGCTCGGGTTGGTCTCCGACGCCTTCGAGGCCCGGCCCGAGCTCCGCGTCGAAACGGCCGCCGGCGGCAGGGTACTGCTGACCGCGCCGGGCGCCGCCGGCAACGAGAGCGTAGGCTACAAGATCCAGGACGACAAGAAGGCCCAGGGCAGTGCCGTCATCAGGGTCAGGGTGAGCCCCGACGCCACCCTCAAAGCCCCAATTGCCAAGGACGACGTCGTTACACCCGCCGAGACGCTGGGGAAATCCGCCGTCGACGTTCCTGTCCTGAAAAACGACTCCGACCCCGACGGCGTGGCCTCCGAACTCAGGATCACGCTGCCGGACGGAAACCCGAACGCCCGGGTCGGCGGCGACGGCAACGTGGTGGTCAGCCTGGCACCGGTGGACCAGCTGGTCCCGTACACCGTCACCGACGTCGATGGCCAGAATGCTACCGCTGTCGTCTGGGTGCCCGGGCAGGGTGAAGAGCACCCTACCCTGGCCCGCGCCGACGTCGTGGAAGTGATGGCCGGCAAGGAAGTCACGCTTGACCTGAGCGAGTACGTCCGGGTTCGGGACGGCCGCGCTCCACAGATCACCCAGGCGGACAAGGTCCGGGTCCAGGGCGCCGACACCCAGAATGTCATCGGTGGTAATGCCAGGACACTGCGCTACGCGGCACTCAAGGACTACGTCGGTCCCGGTTCCCTCACCTTCGAAGTGACGGACGGCTCCGGTCCGGAAGATCCGCAGGGCCTGAAATCCACGCTGACCATCATCACCAAGGTCATTCCGGACCCGAACGCCAACCACGAGCCCACCTTCAGCGGAAGCGACCTCGAAGTGCCGAAGGCCGAAACAGCCAGCTTGGACTTGGGCAATTTGGCCAGGGATGTGGACGCCGGGGACCAGGAAAAGCTCGCATTCGAGTTGGACGGGACCACGCCCGAAGGGTTCACAGCCACGATTGATGGGCAGACGCTCAACGTCCGCTCCGAGGCCGGGATGGCCGCGGGCCGCAAGGGGACCATCCCGCTGAAAGTCACCGACGGACGCTCCGGAGCTGTCAAGGCGTCAGTGACGGCCACCGTCGTGGCATCAAACCGGCCGCTTGCCACCGCCAACGAGGACGTCGTCGACCAAGCCAACGCGGGCCGGGCCGAGACTATTAACGTCCTCGCCAACGACTTCAATCCGTTTAGCGACACGCCGCTCAAGGTTGTCTCAGTCGGTGTCGAAACCGGATCCGCTGCCGGCCAACCCGTCATCAACGGGGATTCTGTCACGGTGACGCCGGCTGAAGGATCCAAGGGCGTCATGGTGCTGCGGTACACGGTCTCGGACAAAACCGAGGATCCGTCCCGCCAGGTGAACGGCCGGGTCCGCATCACAGTCCGGGACAAACCGGATGCCCCCTCGGCCCCCACAGCAACCGACGTACGGAGCCGGACCGCAGTGCTCAAGTGGGCCCCGCCGTCGGATAACGGCGCCACGATCACCGGCTATAAGGTCCGCTCCAACAACGGGTTCGAACAACAGTGCGCCACCACAACGTGCACACTCAGCGGACTGACCAACGACGTGAAGTACGTCTTCAGCGTGACTGCAACCAACGAGGTGGGGGACTCCCCGGCGTCCGCGCAGTCGAACGAAATCCGGCCCGACGAAAAGCCGTCGCCGCCCGAGGCGCCCACCGTCAAGGCGGGCGACAGGAACATGGTCATCAACTGGGCACCGGCCAAGACCGAGGGTTCCGCCGTCAAGAGCTACAACCTCGAGATCTCCCCGTCGCCGGCCAGCGGGATCGCCGTCAAGAACGGTGTGACCGGCCTGACGTACACCTGGCCCGGCCTGACCAACGGAGTCCGCTACAAAGTGCGCGCGCAGGCCGTCAACGAGCTCGGTCCGTCCGACTGGGGCATCTACTCCTCCGAAGACAACCCGGCCGGAGTCCCAGCCGCACCAGCCGCACCGACGTCAGCCGTGGCTTCTGCGGTAGGAACCACCAACCAGCTCCGGGTGAACTGGACGGAACCCGATACCAACGGGGACGCGATCAGGAATTACTACGTCACGATGAGCGGAGGCGGCGGAGCGCCGCAGACCCAGACCATCGCGGGTACGGTACGGACGGCCAATTTCACGGCAAACAACTCCGAAGCTGAGTACACGTTCACTGTCCAGGCCGAAAACAAGGCAGGAAAGGGTGCCGTCAGTCCGCCATCGGCACCCCGGCGCGCCACCGGCAAACTCGGCCAGGTCTCAGGCGTTACGGTCGCCGCCGCGGACACCGGAGGAGCCGGGCGGAAAGTGACCATCAACTTCAAGGAACTGACCGCCGCGGAACGCAACGGCTCGTCCGCGGATGAGGTCAGCTACAGCTACAACGCCAGCACCGGCCAAAGCGGCCCGATCGCCCGCGGCCAAACGGTGGGCGGCTTTGCCAACGGCACCCAGACCACGATCACGGTGATCGCGCACTCCACGGTTGCGCCGAGCTCCAATGGCAGCACCGGGGCCTCGACCACCCCCTTTGGGTCACCCGGGACGCCGTCGGCATCCGGGCAGAACGGTGCCATGAACCAGAAATCGCTGACCCTGAACTGGTCCTCACCGTCCACCACCACCAATGACGTAGTCAGTACCCGGATCAGCATCGACGGCGGCGGCTGGGAGAACGTGGCCCCGTCCGGCAGCAGGGTCATCAACACGGGAGGATTCAGTGAGTCGCATCGCATCGACGTGAAAACCATCAACTCGCTGGGCACTGAAAGCGGTGTGGTGTCCGCGTCCGCGTCCTCGGGTGCGCAAGGCGAATGGATCACCACCGTCGTCAAGGGCACGGACCTGGTGCGCACCTGCACGTTCGAGTATGGCAAGGCCAGCTACCGGCCAAGTCCGTACTTCGACTGCCAAGGTGTCAACAAGGGCGATACCCCGCCGTGGTTTTACGTCAACAGCGGCGAGCGGATCGTGGTCCACTGCTACGTCATGATGAATGACCACTGGACCAACACCCCGGATCAGCCGTTCTACCGGATTGAACCCGGCTCCAACCGAAACGTCGGTTATTACATGGTCGCGGGACACTCACAGCTCGGTCAACCTTACTCCCACGGGATCCCGCGATGCTGAGGGATGTTGGGAGCGGATGCGGCAGCGAATCGGTTGGGGAGGGCTCCCCATCGCGGCTGCTCCGAAGCTTGGGTAGGCTGACGCGGGGAACAGAGAGCCCGATACCGGGTCTTTGGACAGGATGGCCTGGGGGCCGCCACAAAATTGAGGGAAAAGTAACGCTGTGACAACTCTGCTGGGGAAGCTTGGGCTGAAAAGGCGCCACAACAAACTCACGAAACGCAACAAGCGGCTGATCACCGGCACAGCCTTTAGTGCTGCGGTAGTGGTGTTGGTCACGGGTGCGGTGTTGTATCCGGGGTTTAAGACCACTGAGGTGGAGTT
>NZ_JBBCBT010000039.1:0-5670 GCF_037203985.1 Pseudarthrobacter sp. CCNWLW217 | reverse complement strand
AGAGTAGGTCACCGCCGGACAACCATTAAGGTCGAGAACCCCCCAACACACACGTGTTGGGGGGTTCTCCCACTTAACACACACATCGTGGTTGCTAGTACCGGCTTGCCGGCCTATTGCCCAACGTTGGCCAGGCCGAAGGATAAACAGAAATAATCGCAGTTTCGATTGTCGACTGCATAGACTCGCCGGATGAGTGATAGCCGGAGTGCGATTGACTGGGATTCTGCACGCGCGATCAACCGTGAGAACTGGGAAGACCGGGTGCCCCTGCACGAAAAGGCCTACGGGATCAGCGACTTGGACGATCCGAACCATCTAACCGGAGTTATCCGGACGGACCTGGCCGCACTCGGTCCGTTCCTCCCGGACAGCACGGTCGCCGGGCTGGATGTCTGTCATCTTCAGTGCCATATCGGCACCGATACTCTTTCTTTGGCCAGGGCTGGTGCTCGGGTCACTGGCGTGGACTTTTCCCCGGCCGCTTTGGCATCTGCTGCCAACTTAGCGGAGCGTCTGGGCATCCATGCCGTCTGGGTGGAAACCGACGTACTTGAGGCCCGTGCCGCCGTCGACGGTTTCTTCGACCTTGTATACACCAGCATCGGAACCATCAATTGGCTTCCTGACCTGCAGCGCTGGGCGGCCCAGGTAGCGGGGCTCCTGCGGGCTGGAGGAACGTTTTACATCCGCGATGGACATCCAGCTCTTTACGCCATTGACGAGCATGCGGACGGACTGCAGCTTCGATATCCGTACTTTGGTAACGGCGAAGCACAGCAATGGGACGACGAGTCCACCTACGCCGGAGATGGCACGGTGGCTCATTCCCGGACGTATCAATGGGCCCATCCCCTGTCAGACATCATTAACTCCCTTGTGGGGGCGGGTCTGCAGATCCTTCGGGTCGACGAGGACAAAACAATCCCGTGGAGGTTCTCGCCACGCATGGTTGAGGTGCCGGGCGGCTTCGCGTGGCCAGAATCCGAACGTGATCTCGTGCCCTGTACGTTCACAATCATCGCTCGGAAGCCAGGCGTGTAGGGCAACGGTGAGAGGGGGTCCGGGCGGCTAGCCCTAGACTTACGGTCTATGAGCGCTCCCTCCGCTGGCCGGCCCGTCAAGCGTGCCACGATCCTTGATGTCGCTGCCGCGGCGGGTGTTTCGCGGCAGACGGTGACCCGGGCGATGAACGACATGCCTGGAATCAAGCAGGAGACACGTCAACGCGTCCAGGAACTCGCGCGTGAGCTGGGCTACACACCCAGCCGCTATGCCAAGGGCCTCGTCCAAGGCGCCCGCACATCGGTAGGCCTGGCCATACCCGACCTCACCAACCCATACTTTCCCGCCTTCGCCTCCAGCGTTGTGGAAATGGCGACGCTGCGTGGCTGGAACGTGGTGATGGATGATTTTGGTCACGGAAGCGGCATCAGTCTGGACGCAGTTGAGCGGCTGTCCCCACACGTGGATGCTGTCATTGGCTACCTGGGTCCGCACGCGGCAGAGGCGCAGGCACTGCTGGGCCATCGACCGGTGGTGGTGCTGGATGACCCCGAAGGAGTCTCGGCCGGCGGCATTTCGTTCGATTACGCCTATGCGGCCAGGCTCGGTCTGGAACATCTTGCCGGCGCCGACCGCACTCGGCTTGCCTACCTGGATTCGGGTCCTGCAGCGCTACTGTCTGCCCGAGGCGCCGCAGTCACCCGTGCGGCCGCGGACCTTGGCATTGAACTCACGGTAGCCCACGCCCGCGAATCCGCCGAAGCCGCACGGGCCGCCGTTGAGGCCCTGCTGTCCGAACAGCCGGCCGTCAACGGGCTCCTTGTCTTTAATGACCTCATGGCAGCCGGGGCACTGAAAGCCCTGGCCGTCCACGGCCGCTCGGTCCCTGGCGATTGCGCCGTGATGGGGATGGACGGGATCCCGCTTGGCGTACTCATGAGCCCTGAGTTGACCACCCTCTCGCTGGACCTGCGCGACGTGGGGCGCGCCGCCGTCGAACTCCTCGCCGGGCTGCTGACCGGCACCATTCTGCCGGGCAGCGCAGCTGCGCGGAGAATGCTCCGCCACGAGCTGGTCATCCGCGAATCAGCCTAGGAAGCCCTACCCAAAATGATCGCGTGCGGCTAGTGTTAAGTAGTTCGTGAACGTTCACGAAAACCGAACAACGCCCGGTGCGGCCCCCCAGCAACCTGCAGCAAGGAAGACCCATGTCAGTTCAGTCACCCGTCATGCCAGCCGGGATCCCAGCCAGTTCCGCCGCGCCGTCCAAGGGCCGCGCCCTCGAGGTTGGCGCTGACCACGCCGCGGCGCTGGCGTCCCTTGAACCGGCCCGTGGCACCTTGCCGGCCCGGGCGTACCTTCGCAGTGACGCTCCCAGGAGGTCCCTGAACGGTGAGTGGCAGTTCCGACTCAGCCCCGGCATCCGGCAGGCACCGGGTGACGGCTGGCAGTCCGGTAAGGACCTCGAGGGATTCACCAGCCTTCCCGTGCCGTCAAGCTGGCCCATGCATGGTCACGGAGCCCCGGCGTACACGAATGTCCAGTTCCCTTTTGCCGTGGAGCCGCCGCACGTGCCGGACGCAAACCCGATCGGCGATCACGTCGTGGAATTCCTGGCCGGCCCGGAGTTCTTCCCCAGGGCCCTTCTCCGGTTCGATGGCGTCGAATCCGCCGCCACGGTTTGGCTCAACGGCACGGAACTGGGAACAACCCGCGGGAGCAGGCTGGCGCACGAGTTTGACGTCACCGGGGTTCTGAAAGAAGGCGCCAACGTGTTGGCCGTCCGGGTTGCCCAGTTCTCGGCCGCGAGTTACGTGGAGGACCAGGACATGTGGTGGCTGCCGGGAATCTTCCGGGACGTGACCCTCCAGGCCCGGCCCGAACAGGGAATCGATGACGTGTTTGTGCACGCAGACTACGATCACGTGAGTGGCGAAGGCGTCCTGCGCGTCGAGGTGAGCCGGGCCGGCGAGGCGATTGACGCCGTCGTACGTGTCCCCGAACTGAACCTGGAACTGACCGCCGGCAGCGAACACCGGATCCCGGCCATCTCGCCCTGGTCCGCGGAGCTTCCGCGGCTTTACGCAGCCACTGTCACCGCACCGGGCGAAACCGTGACCTTGCAGCTGGGATTCCGGACTATTTCCATCGAGGACGCCCAGTTCAAGGTCAACGGCCAACGCGTCCTGCTCCGCGGAGTCAATCGCCATGAGCACCACCCCAAGCTGGGCCGTGTGGTGCCGCGCGATGTGGTGGAAACGGAGCTGCGGCTGATGAAGCAGCACAACATTAACGCCATCCGGACTTCCCACTACCCGCCGCACCCCGAGTTCCTGGCGCTGGCGGACCAGTTGGGCTTCTACGTTGTGCTCGAGTGCGACCTCGAGACCCATGGTTTTGAGAGCGCAGGCTGGGCGCAGAACCCCAGTGACGACCCGGCGTGGGAGCCGGCGCTGCTGGACAGGATCCGGCGGACCGTGGAGCGGGACAAGAATCACGCCGCGGTGATCATGTGGTCTTTGGGCAACGAGGCCGGCACGGGCAGGAACCTGGCAGCGATGTCCGGCTGGGCAAAGGATCGGGATCCTTCCCGGCCCATCCACTACGAGGGTGACTGGACGTCGGCGTACGTGGATGTCTATTCGCGGATGTACGCCAGCCAGGCGGAGACGGAACTGATCGGCAAGGGGATCGAGGAGCCGCTGGACGATCCTGACCTGGATGCCCGCCGCCGTGCCATGCCTTTTGTGCTGTGCGAGTACGTACACGCCATGGGCAACGGTCCCGGCGGCATGACCGAATACCAGGAGCTCTTCGACCGGTATCCCCGGCTGATGGGCGGTTTTGTCTGGGAATGGCTGGAACACGGCATCACGGTTACGGGCAAGGACGGCCGTGATCACTTCGCCTACGGAGGCGACTTCGGTGAGGAAATTCACGACGGAAACTTTGTGACCGACGGCCTGGTTGACGCGGACCGCAACCCCCGCCCAGGCCTGCTGGACTTCAAGAAGGTCATCGAACCCCTGCGCATCACTGTGGCCGAGGACTGGTCCGGTTTCACCGTACGCAACGGCTACGACTTCTCGGACACCTCGGCGCTCAGCTTCCGGTATGTGCTGGAGGCCGACGGCGGCGCGCGCGACGGCGGTGCCGGCGCCGGTGCGGTGCTTGCCGAGGGCGTCGTGGACATTTCGCCGCTGCCGCCTCGTGCGGAAGTCTTCGCTGAACTTCCCGTCGGCCTGGCGTCACTGGCCGGAGGGAAGACGGCTGTCCTGACCATTAGTGCGGTCCTTGCCTCCGGCACGGACTGGGCTGAGGCCGGCCACGAACTCGCGTGGGGGCAGTCGGTTCAGAACTTTGCGGTATCCGGGGGACCGGCAGCGCTTGAACCGGTGGGCGTTTCCCCCGCCACCCTTCGGCTGGGGCCGGTGGTGTTTGACAGGATCTCCGGGCTGCCGATTTCCCTTGGCAATGTGCCCGTGGAGGACTTTCGCCTAGTGCTCTGGTGGGCGCCAACGGACAATGACCTGGGTAGCGAATGGGCCGGCCCGGACCGTCGGCCGCTGGCCACACAATGGAGCCAGGCCGGGCTCAACAGGCTGCACTCGCGGCTGCTTGGCATCACCGCAGAGCCTGCTTCGGATGGCGGCGAGGTACTGACGGTTCACACCCGGGTGGCCCCGGCGGACAAACAGTTCGGCGTCCTGGTGGACTACACCTGGAGCGCAGACGCAGACTCAGTGAACCTGCGCACCCAGGTCCGTCCGGACGGGGACTGGACCAATGCCGGCTTCCCCGTCGAATGGGCGAGGACCGGCCTGGAGCTTGTTCTTGGCTCCCAGACGCGGACTGTCAGCTGGTTCGGCCAGGGGCCGCACCAGAGCTACCCCGACACGGGCCAGGGCACCAGGGCGGGATGGTTCACGCTGCCACTGGAGGGCTTCGATGTCGACTATGTCCGGCCGCAGGAGTCCGGCGCCCGGTCAGGCGTGACATCAGCTTCAGTAACGCTCGCCGCGGGCACGCTGGAAATCTCCGGAGCCCCTTTTGCCCTGACGGTCCGTCCCTACAGCCTTGACGCATTGGACGCGGCAACGCACCGCACAGATCTTGTGCCGGACGGTCGGACCTACGTCTATGTGGACCACGCGCTGCGGGGAGTAGGCACCGCGGCCTGTGGACCAGGGGTACTTGAGGCCCATCGGCTCCTGCCCAGGGAAGCAGACTTTTCGGTGGTCCTGCGGGTACGCCCCTGAGCGGGGGCAGTTGCCGCTGCGGGGCGGGACCCATGTGATCCACTCCATATCGAAGGATTCCAGCGCATGGCGTGGACGCGCAATGCGGAGAGCCCCAGAAATCCCTGCAAATTCAGGGATTTCTGGGGGAAGGCAGCCCTTCTTGGGTGGATTTGCCGTGGGGGTTCCGGCCGTGTATTGTTTTCTGAGTCGCCGCCGCTGAAGCGGAAAAATAGCGACAAACCCCCTTCTTCAACAGCCTGAAAATGGCACGCTTCTTAGCGTGCCGGATGCGGGTGGGGCCGGTTCGCCGGAGCAGGAAATCGCGGAAACGCCGATTTGCAAAGCTCCTGGAAACCGGGTAAGTTTGAAAAGTTGCTCCGGAGCGATCCATGGCTGTTGTTTGGTTGTGGTGGTGCCGGGTGTG
>NZ_JBBCBT010000038.1:0-5693 GCF_037203985.1 Pseudarthrobacter sp. CCNWLW217 | reverse complement strand
TGTCCGGCGGTGACCTACTCTCCCACACCCTCCCGGGTGCAGTACCATCGGCGCTGTGGGTCTTAGCTTCCGGGTTCGGAATGGGACCGGGCGTTTCCCCCACGCTATGACCGCCGTAACCCTGTTACCCGACCCTGCCCGGTGTGTGCCGGGGGGTGGGAAGTCTGGTTACAACTGTTCCTGTTAGGGAACTGTGGTGTTGTTATTCAGTTGTGTTCTCAAGCAACGGGTTTGTTGTTTGGGAACCACATAGTGGACGCAAGCAGTCTTGTTTCTTTTTACCCTTTCCTGGTGTGAACGTCTTTTGAATGCCGTTCACGGAAGGGGTGTGTGGTGTAAGTTATCGGCCTATTAGTACCGGTCAGCTTCACGAGTCGTTAGTCCTCGCTTCCACATCCGGCCTATCAACCCAGTGGTCTGGCTGGGGGCCTCTCACACACAAGGTGTATGGAAATCTCATCTCGAAGCGAGCTTCCCGCTTAGATGCTTTCAGCGGTTATCCCATCCGAACGTAGCTAATCAGCGGTGCACTTGGCAGTACAACTGACACACCAGAGGTTCGTCCGTCCCGGTCCTCTCGTACTAAGGACAGCCCTTCTCAAATTTCCTGCGCGCGCAGCGGATAGGGACCGAACTGTCTCACGACGTTCTAAACCCAGCTCGCGTACCGCTTTAATGGGCGAACAGCCCAACCCTTGGGACCTACTCCAGCCCCAGGATGCGACGAGCCGACATCGAGGTGCCAAACCATGCCGTCGATATGGACTCTTGGGCAAGATCAGCCTGTTATCCCCGAGGTACCTTTTATCCGTTGAGCGACGGCCATTCCACAATGTACCGCCGGATCACTAGTCCCGACTTTCGTCCCTGCTCGAGATGTCTCTCTCACAGTCAAGCTCCCTTGTGCACTTACACTCGACACCTGATTGCCAACCAGGCTGAGGGAACCTTTGGGCGCCTCCGTTACTTTTTAGGAGGCAACCGCCCCAGTTAAACTACCCATCAGGCACTGTCCCTGACCCGGATTACGGGCCGAAGTTAGATGTCCAAAGTGACCAGAGTGGTATTTCAACGATGACTCCACCCGAACTGGCGTCCGGGTTTCAACGTCTCCCACCTATCCTACACAAGCCACTCCGAACACCAATACCAAACTATAGTAAAGGTCTCGGGGTCTTTCCGTCCTGCTGCGCGTAACGAGCATCTTTACTCGTACTGCAATTTCGCCGAGTTTATGGTTGAGACAGCGGGGAAGTCGTTACTCCATTCGTGCAGGTCGGAACTTACCCGACAAGGAATTTCGCTACCTTAGGATGGTTATAGTTACCACCGCCGTTTACTGGGGCTTAAATTCTCAGCTTCGCCTTGCGGCTAACCGGTCCTCTTAACCTTCCAGCACCGGGCAGGAGTCAGTCCGTATACATCGTCTTGCGACTTCGCACGGACCTGTGTTTTTAGTAAACAGTCGCTTCCCCCTGGTCTCTGCGGCCCCGATCCCCTCCGGACAGCAAGTGTCCATCAAGGTTGGGGCCCCCCTTCTCCCGAAGTTACGGGGGCATTTTGCCGAGTTCCTTAACCATAATTCTCTCGATCGCCTTAGTATTCTCTACCTGATCACCTGTGTCGGTTTGGGGTACGGGCGGCTAAAACCTCGCGTCGATGCTTTTCTCGGCAGCATAGGATCACCAAATCCCCCCAAACGGGGGTCCCATCAGATCTCAGGCATCATGAACAGCGGATTTGCCTACCGTTCGCCCTACATCCTTAGACCGGGACAACCATCGCCCGGCTTGGCTACCTTCCTGCGTCACACCTGTTAATACGCTTGCCTCCCAGGATCAGGTCCTGCGCTCCACCAAAACCCTCACACCACAAGGGCGATCGGGCAGGTCTCGGGCAGTTAGTATCCCCTGTTCAGCATGGGCGGTTTTTCGCCGGTACGGGAATATCAACCCGTTGTCCATCGACTACGCCTGTCGGCCTCGCCTTAGGTCCCGACTTACCCAGGGCAGATTAGCTTGACCCTGGAACCCTTGATCATTCGGCGGACGGGTTTCTCACCCGTCTTTCGCTACTCATGCCTGCATTCTCACTCGTGTAGGCTCCACCGCTGGTTTACACCGCGACTTCACTGCCCACACGACGCTCCCCTACCCATCCAGACGCCTGAACCACAAGGGCTTAGCTAATATCTGAATGCCACAACTTCGGCGGTGTACTTGAGCCCCGCTACATTGTCGGCGCGGAATCACTTGACCAGTGAGCTATTACGCACTCTTTTAAGGATGGCTGCTTCTAAGCCAACCTCCTGGTTGTCTTCGCAACTCCACATCCTTTCCCACTTAGCACACGCTTAGGGGCCTTAGTTGGTGGTCTGGGCTGTTTCCCTCTCGACTATGAAGCTTATCCCCCACAGTCTCACTGCTGCGCTCTCACTTACCGGCATTCGGAGTTTGGCTGACGTCAGTAACCTTGTAGGGCCCATTAGCCATCCAGTAGCTCTACCTCCGGTAAGAAACACGCAACGCTGCACCTAAATGCATTTCGGGGAGAACCAGCTATCACGAAGTTTGATTGGCCTTTCACCCCTACCCACAGCTCATCCCCTCCATTTTCAACTGAAGTGGGTTCGGTCCTCCACGACGTCTTACCGTCGCTTCAACCTGGCCATGGGTAGATCACTTCGCTTCGGGTCTAGATCACGCCACTGCAACGCCCTATTCAGACTCGCTTTCGCTACGGCTTCCCCACACGGGTTAACCTCGCGACGTAACACTAACTCGCAGGCTCATTCTTCAAAAGGCACGCCGTCACAGCTACAAGGCTGCTCCGACGGATTGTAAGCACACGGTTTCAGGTACTGTTTCACTCCCCTCCCGGGGTACTTTTCACCTTTCCCTCACGGTACTGGTCCGCTATCGGTCATTAGGGAGTATTTAGGCTTATCAGGTGGTCCTGACAGATTCACACGGGATTTCTCGGGCCCCGTGCTACTTGGGATACTCTCCAGGCGGTACTAAACATTTCGGTTACGGGGCTCACACCCTCTACGGCCGGCCTTTCAAGACCGTTCACCTATGCCAGCACATCACACCCCACTGTCCCGGCAGAGACAGTACGGAAAGTCCCACAACCCCGACCATGCAACGCCCGCCGGCTATCACACATGGAACGGTTTAGCCTGATCCGCGTTCGCTCGCCACTACTGACGGA
The DNA here is from genome assembly GCF_037203985.1 of Pseudarthrobacter sp. CCNWLW217. Lineage (NCBI taxonomy): Bacteria > Bacillati > Actinomycetota > Actinomycetes > Micrococcales > Micrococcaceae > Pseudarthrobacter > Pseudarthrobacter sp. CCNWLW217. The sequence continues at coordinate 2,480 of NZ_JBBCBT010000038.1, read as the reverse complement.
ATCACTATTGTTTTCTCTTCCTGCGGGTACTGAGATGTTTCACTTCCCCGCGTTCCCTCCACGCACCCTATGTGTTCAGATGCGGGTCACCAGGCAACTCGCGCCCCTGGCGGGGTTTCCCCATTCGGACACCCTGGGATCACAGTCCGGTTATCGACTCCCCCAGGCTTATCGCAGATTCCTACGTCCTTCTTCGGCTCCTAATGCCAAGGCATCCACCGTGTGCTCTTAAAAACTTGACCACAAAAGATCAAGGAGTAATTCACGAGAGAACCATGAAAACCACCCAGGCACCACCACCACAACCCCGAAAGGCCACAGCACCAGCACCCGGACAGATCCAGGTTCATATTCTTGGAAATTGCTTCTTATAAAAGATGCTCGCGTCCACTATGTAGTTCTCAAACAACAACCCCGTACCACACACCCCACACACAACCCCCAAAAGAGTCAACCGTGCGATCGGTGCAGCCAGGAAACCAGAAACAAACAAACACCGGAAAAAAACCAATCCCTCCGGTCCCTGTTGCCTCAGGACCCAACAGTGTGCCAAACACTAAACCACCCAACCCCCGCCCCGACGTTCCAAAACACCCCCGCAAAGGGAGACATCCGTACTAGACCAGGACAAAAACCAGGCAGCCGCTATTCGTTGATATTCCACCCTTGAGCACCCGCCGCAGAACTAGCGTCTGCGCAACGGGCATATACTCCTGACAAACCCCCACCAACGCATACACGCGGCAATGATCTGTAGGTGCTCCTTAGAAAGGAGGTGATCCAGCCGCACCTTCCGGTACGGCTACCTTGTTACGACTTAGTCCCAATCGCCAGTCCCACCTTCGACAGCTCCCTCCCACAAGGGGTTAGGCCACCGGCTTCGGGTGTTACCAACTTTCGTGACTTGACGGGCGGTGTGTACAAGGCCCGGGAACGTATTCACCGCAGCGTTGCTGATCTGCGATTACTAGCGACTCCGACTTCATGGGGTCGAGTTGCAGACCCCAATCCGAACTGAGACCGGCTTTTTGGGATTAGCTCCACCTCACAGTATCGCAACCCTTTGTACCGGCCATTGTAGCATGCGTGAAGCCCAAGACATAAGGGGCATGATGATTTGACGTCGTCCCCACCTTCCTCCGAGTTGACCCCGGCAGTCTCCTATGAGTCCCCGCCATAACGCGCTGGCAACATAGAACGAGGGTTGCGCTCGTTGCGGGACTTAACCCAACATCTCACGACACGAGCTGACGACAACCATGCACCACCTGTGAACCGGCCCCAAAGGGGAAACCACATTTCTGCGGCGGTCCGGTCCATGTCAAGCCTTGGTAAGGTTCTTCGCGTTGCATCGAATTAATCCGCATGCTCCGCCGCTTGTGCGGGCCCCCGTCAATTCCTTTGAGTTTTAGCCTTGCGGCCGTACTCCCCAGGCGGGGCACTTAATGCGTTAGCTACGGCGCGGAAAACGTGGAATGTCCCCCACACCTAGTGCCCAACGTTTACGGCATGGACTACCAGGGTATCTAATCCTGTTCGCTCCCCATGCTTTCGCTCCTCAGCGTCAGTTAATGCCCAGAGACCTGCCTTCGCCATCGGTGTTCCTCCTGATATCTGCGCATTTCACCGCTACACCAGGAATTCCAGTCTCCCCTACATCACTCTAGTCTGCCCGTACCCACCGCAGATCCGGAGTTGAGCCCCGGACTTTCACGGCAGACGCGACAAACCGCCTACGAGCTCTTTACGCCCAATAATTCCGGATAACGCTTGCGCCCTACGTATTACCGCGGCTGCTGGCACGTAGTTAGCCGGCGCTTCTTCTGCAGGTACCGTCACTTTCGCTTCTTCCCTACTGAAAGAGGTTTACAACCCGAAGGCCGTCATCCCTCACGCGGCGTCGCTGCATCAGGCTTGCGCCCATTGTGCAATATTCCCCACTGCTGCCTCCCGTAGGAGTCTGGGCCGTGTCTCAGTCCCAGTGTGGCCGGTCACCCTCTCAGGCCGGCTACCCGTCGTCGCCTTGGTGAGCCATTACCTCACCAACAAGCTGATAGGCCGCGAGTCCATCCAAAACCACAAAAAGCTTTCCACCCCCCACCATGCGATGAGGAGTCATATCCGGTATTAGACCCAGTTTCCCAGGCTTATCCCAGAGTTAAGGGCAGGTTACTCACGTGTTACTCACCCGTTCGCCACTAATCCACCAGCAAGCTGGCATCATCGTTCGACTTGCATGTGTTAAGCACGCCGCCAGCGTTCATCCTGAGCCAGGATCAAACTCTCCGTTGAAGTAAAACAAAAACGAACACAACACAGCCACCACGGGAAAACGCGGCAACCACACTGCAAAATTTGAAACCAGCTGTAAAAACCAAACCACACCACAGGGGCGGCACGATCTGGCCAAAACAACCAATCAAAAAACAATTGGTATCAACAAACTTGGCACACTATTGAGTTCTCAAACAACAGACACA
>NZ_JBBCBT010000037.1:0-7428 GCF_037203985.1 Pseudarthrobacter sp. CCNWLW217 | reverse complement strand
GTCACCCCAAAAAGCACCAACGACGACGGACCAGCAATCCTATTCAAACGACGATCACGCGGATCCCGGAGCGGATTCTTGGTCCGGGGTGACCGGACGAGGGTATCTGGCATTTGCTGCTTTCTGTGCGGAGGACAGTATCGGGCCGAGGGGTGCCACTACCAGATGCGGCGGCCGGCACCTTCCGGTGCCGACCGCCGCATCTTGGGTGTGGGATCAGGCGATGGCGGCCTTGAGTTCCTTTGCTGCCAGGGCGGGGTCGGCTGCACCGTAGATGGCGCCGCCGGCTACGGCAACCTCAGCCCCGGCCCGCTGGACCGCTTCGATGGTGGAGAGGTTGACGCCGCCGGCCACCGAGAAGGGCACGCGTGCTTCGGCACCGGCGCTGAGCAGTCCGTTCAGGTCGAAGCCAGGCTTGGCCTGCTCGTCCAGGCCTGCGTGGAACTCCACGAACTCGGCGCCGAGTGCCCGTGCTTCCTGGGCGCGGGTGGCCTTGTCCGGCACACCAATGAGGTCCACGACGATGCCTTTGTTGTGTGCACGGGCGGCCTTCACGGCACCTGCGATGGTGGAATCGTCGGCGCTTCCCAGCACGGAGACGAGGTCGGCGCCGGCCTTGAACGCGATGTCGGCTTCGAGTTCCCCGGCGTCCATGGTCTTCATGTCGGCGAAGACGATCTTGTCAGGGTGGGCCTGCTTGACTGCGGTCACAGCGGAAAGTCCGGCTGCCTTGATCAGGGGCGTACCGAGTTCGATGATGTCAACGTACTCGGCGACCTTGCCGGCCAGCTCGAGCGCGTCTTCGGTGGTCAGGAGGTCCATAGCTACCTGAAGCTTCATGATGTTTCTCTTTCTGTTGGTGTTGGTGTGGCGTAAAAGGAGGGGCTTATTCGAGGTTTGCGTGCCGGAGCCAGAGTTCTTCGGCCGGCGCGTCGGTGTCGTTCCAGATGGTTTGGAAAACGGCTTCGGTGAGGACGAAGAGGACCTGCTCGAAGAGGCTTCCCGAATACTGGCGAGTGACACTGGAGCCGTGATCCGTCTTTTGTGCGGCAGGTACGATCACCAGCGAATCCGCCAGGTCCGCGAGGCGGGAGTCGGGGTTGGTGGTCACCGCAGCCACGCGGGCACCGGCCGCCGCAGCGGTTTCGGCTGCCTTGACCACGCCAGAGGTGGAGCCGGAGCCGGACGCCACCAAAAGCACATCGCCGGCGCGGATGGCCGGAGTCGTGGTGTCGCCCGCCACGTGGACGTTGAGGCCGAGATGCATCAACCGCATGGCAGCCATGCGGAGGACGAGGCCGCTTCGGCCGGCACCGGCGACGAAAACCCTGTCGGCGGAACGGATGGATGCCGTCATGGCTTCCAAACGGTCTCCATCCACCTGGGCCGCCGTGCCACTGATCTCGCCGGAAATGAGGGACAAGTTCTGGAGAATTGCCCCGGCGCTGAGGCGGTCCGATGAACCGATTGCTGTTGGACCCACAATTATTTCCTTCGCTCTGTTGGAGGCGTCCATCCATCTGGGATGTATTCCGCCATCAATCTTGCCGCTGCTTTGGTATGGGTGTAACGCCCACTAAAGGTGGTTATAGCTATACTTTCTGGTAGTTCGTGCTCTGCTCCTGCCGAAAGGACCCCATGACCAGCTCGCCAGTGGACAGGCTCCCACCCCTCACGCCGCCCGGCACCCCGGCTTTGCCATGGCCGTTGCTGCAGTCCGTCGCGGCGGTGGCGAACGCCCCACTGACGTCCATAGCGGAAGAGTTGCGGAAGGCGCTGGCTCCTTATCTCGCCAGCAGCGCCCTGGTGATCTTCACGGAGGACTGCACCGGCAGGCCCCAGAAGAAGGCGGGTTTGGAGAGCATCATCTCAGGGGTGTCCATCGAGGAGCTGGACAGCCTCCGCGCTGCCCTTAGCGGGGAAGAACCTTGGGTGGGGGATGCCCTGATTGCCGCAAAGGAACGTCCAGTCCTCGCGATGAAATACCTCTCCAGCAGGGCCTTGCTGGTACTTACGGATCCTGTTGTGCCCGACTCTGAGTCGGGCACAGCGGAAGCAGGCGCGGACATCGCCAAGTATCTCTGGCACCTTGCCGCGCGCAGGATTCACGAAAAGGTCGCGGATGCTCCGCCTGCATACTTGTTGGAGTCCAGGGCGGCGTCAGCTGAACGACTCCGGGTGACTTCCGAGTTGGTGGACCAGCATGCGACAACGCTTGAGATTGTCGCCGGGGCGCTGAGGTCAACGGCGCTGGACGACGCCGCAGCACGTTCAGCAGCCACGGATTTGGTGGCCAAAGCCCTTGTAAGGCTTCGCACGTTGAGTGACAGGACCACGGACCTGATCGAAGAACCGGTAGCCAAGGCCTTCGAGCGCCTCCGGGAAGACCTTCTTCCACTGACGCGTTTCAGCGGGGTGGAGGTGCAGTTCGTCGAACCTCCCCTGAACGGGCGGGCCCTCCCGGGCGAAGTCGCCCATGCAGCCCGGGCCATCGTGCGGGGCCTACTGCTGGCCATGCTGGACCAGCCGGAAGTCCGAAGGGTCCGGGCCCAGTGGGATTGCGACGGCGAGAATCTGCTGATCAATGTCCGCGACGACGGCGGCGGCACTCTTGCCGCCGACGCATCCAGTTTGGGCAGGCTGGACCGGCGGGTTCAGGCCCTGGACGGAAAGATGCAGGTAGATGTCATGCCCGGCTGGGGTACAGATGTCTCCGTGACGCTTCCGCTGGATGCCCCCCAGGCTGCTCCTGCCGACGTCAGCGCCTGGAAATTGGGCAGTCGCGAGTTGGAAGTGCTGCAGCATCTGGCGTCCGGTCAGCGGAACAGGTCGATCGCGGGCGCCCTCAACATCAGTGAAAACACGGTCAAGTTCCACGTGGGAAACATCTTCCGGAAGATGGGTGTCACTTCGCGTACGGAGGCCATAGCTCTGGCAGCCAGCATCGGCCTGCGGTGAATTGAAACACTAGGCGCTTGATTGCTGTTCCCGGACCGGCGCAGTACCGGGATGCCCAGCTGAACGGTCCTTGGGGCTGATGCGGCGCGGCCGCCGTCAGCGAACACCAAGGTCGCTGTCAACATACGAGCCGGGGCGGTCTTCGGTGTGGTGTTGGCAGTTGCAGCAACCATCCACCTGCAGCCGAACGGTCACTGGACTCGATGCTTCAAGCCGGATATCCACCGGCTCCTTGCCGTTCCGGCTGACCCGGAGAATCGGGGGTTGATCGTGGCGATCGTACATGTACTGACCTTTGCGGCTGAGTGGGGGTGTGAGTGCGCCCCGGCGGCACGGGCTGGGGAGCCGCGTGCCACCGGGGCGGATTGCTACTGACGGTGAACCTTTTTACTCCCGGTCCGCCCGCCGGGGCTGGACGGTCGGGATGCTGCCCGTGTGGGTGCCGCCCTGGTGGGAATCCGGGTCAGGACAGGAATCAGCGCAATCATGCTTCGTGACAAGGTCGAACTGAACGCCGCCGTGCTGTTCCACGCCAGTCCTGATGGCCCGTTCGACGACCGAGGTAGCCAGGCGCCGTCGCAGGGACAGCGGATCCCGGCGCAGGTCCTTGGCGAGGGCAAAGCAGAGCAGGAGCATGACGACGATGAACGGTAGCGCTGCGACGATGGTGATGCGTTGCAGGCCAGCCAAGGCTTCCGACGGTTCATCGCCACCGGCCAGCAGCATGACCGCTGCCACGGCGCCGGTGAGGCTGCCCCAGAAGATCACCACTCCGCGGCGGGGGTGCTCGGCGCCGTTGGAGCTGAGCGAACCCATCACGATGGAAGCAGCATCGGCACCGGTGACAAAGAAGATTGCCACTAGGACCATAGCCAAGACGATGACGCCAACAGTAAGCCAGCCGGGCATACCAAGGTTCTTGACCAGGTCGAAGAGTGCGCCGTCGAAGTTGACGGACGAGACGCCGTCGACCGTTGTTACGAGCCCGGGTGTCCCTGCCTTGTCAGCTTCCTGCTGGACGTGGAAGGCGGCTCCGCCGAAGATGCCAAACCAGATCACGCTGACGACGCTGGGCACCAGCAGCACGCCGGTGACGAACTGGCGGATGGTGCGGCCGCGGCTGATGCGGGCAATAAACATGCCTACGAAGGGCGTCCAGGAGATCCACCAGGCCCAGTAGAAGATGGTCCAACCGGTCATCCAGCTCCGAAGGGCCTCATCGCCGACCGCTTCAGTCCGGGACGACATCTCGGCCAGGTCGCGGGCGTAGTCGCCGACTGCGGACGGGATCAGGTTGAGGATGAACAGGGTGGGGCCGGCAATGAAAACGATGAGTGCTAGGACGACGGCCAGGACCATGTTGATGTTTGAGAGCCACTGGATGCCACGGCTGATGCCCGAGACGGCCGAAGCGACGAAGCAGAAGGTCAAGACGGCGACGATCCCCACAAGCACGGGCGTGCCGATTTCGCCGAACCAGCCGTTGGAGGTCATGCCGCTGCCGATCTGCAGGGCGCCGAGGCCCAGGGAAGCAGCCGTACCAAAGAGGGTGGCGAAAATGGCCAGGATGTTGATGAACTTCCCGAGCGGGCCTTCCACCATCCTGATGCCGAAAAGTGAGGTGAAGGCTGCGGAGACCAGTTGCCTGCGGCCCAGGCGGTAGGTGCCGTACGCCATGGCAATGCCTACCACTGCGTACATTGCCCAGGGGTGCAGGGTCCAGTGGAAGATCGAGGTGGCCATGGCCGTCTGGATGGCTGCAGGGGTGCGGCCGTCCACGGTTCCGGGCGGGGGAGAGATGTAATGGTAGAGCGGTTCGGCTACACCGTAGAACATCAGTCCGATGCCCATGCCGGCCGCGAACATCATCGCGACCCAGGAGACGGTACGGAATTCTGGCTTCTCGCCGTCCTTGCCAAGCGGGATGTTGCCGAACTTGCCCAGGGCCAGCCACAGGACAAAAACGACAAACAGGGAAGCCAGGACCATAAAGAGCCAGCCGGTGTACTCCATGACCCAATTCAGGGCGGTCGTCGAGGTAGCGGAGAGGCTGTCGCGGCCCACGAAGCCCCAGATGACAAAGGCGATGGCGATGGCGCCGGTGATTCCGAACGTTACTTTGTCGAGGGTGAGCGAGTGGTTCCGGCGCAGGGAGACGGCCTGCTCGGTCTTGGCATTGCGCAGTTCCTCCAGGATCTGCTCGTACTCTTCGGTGTCCGGCAGTGGTTCTGCGCTTCCGTCTTCCGGATCGAGGACGGCGGGGTGTGTGTCGTTTTCTTTGGAGACACTGATGACTTCTTTGGTATTGCCCAAACTTTCGGGCTCCTCACTAGGGTGAGTTCTTGCCAGACCGTTGTCGGCGGGCAACTCCTCTGGTGTCAGGGGTTTTAGGTCACTATTAATAGCCATGAGCGGGTCCTTTGCTCGGCGAGTCATGGGCTTGCGGTTAAACATGGCCTTCGGCTGTTAGTCCGGGCGGAAGGTTGGGGGCTTCGTCCGATTCGATGACCATGATGTTGCCATCGACGATTTGCTCTTCGTGAGTCCGGACCGGCAGTTTGGCCGGCGGTTGGTCCACGTCTCCTGAACGGAGGTTGAACCTGGATGCGTGAAGCGGGCACCCGACCCAACATTCCTCCACATAGCGTCGGCCAGTGAAGCATCCTGGTGAGTACAAGTGTCGTCGATGGCGAAGATCTCGCCCTCTTCTGTGTGGAAGACGGCGATGGGTGGAGCTGTGTCGAGCCGTAATGCCTCCCCGGGAGCAAGTTCACTGAGCGGGCAGGCGTTGTGCATATTGCACCTCTTCAGGTTTGGGATCAGGTTTCTCGTGCAAGGAAGGCTGCAAAGTCTTCGGTTCGTTCCGCAGGGATCAACACATTTCGCGCTAAGCAACAGAGTGCGCCCCGTCACAGCCCAGTGTCAAGGTATTTCTGCATCTTCATGACGTATTTCTAAGGGACCAAGCCGCTTCTTGACACTCAGCGTGGCATGCGGCACCCTGTTGCTTATCATGATCCTTGTTGCGTAGGAAGCAATTCAGAAGGGGAGAACATGGAGCGGCTCGCGATCGTGGGAGCATCTTTGGCTGGTCTTTCTGCAGCCAAGGCAGCCCGCGCTCAGGGCTTCACCATTGACGGCTCAGAAGGGCTGGACCACATTCCGGGTGGATGTGACGGCTTCTGTGGAGCTGTTCCACCGCGTCAACCTGCAGGACTTCGATGCGTGCGAACGCTGCGAGCCTGCCATGGGCTCGAGGGTCTACTCCAAGGGTGGTGTGCTGGTCCGCAGCGAACACCACATCCGCGCCTTCCACGACTGGATCGAAGGAAAAGTCGGCGACACCATCAAGCCTGCCTAGACACCCTATGAGAACGCCACGCCTGGCCCTTAGGGCCGGGCCTACCGGCGTCTGTAGCCCATTTTCCCGCTGATGGCCATACCTGCTTCGCGGAGGCCGTCAATGAGCCCAGGCTGCTCCTCGGGCGTGAACCGGAACGCAGGACCGGAAATGCTCACCGCCGCGATGACACTACCCAAGTGGTTGAAGATGGGAACGGCCACCGCCGTCAGGCCAATTTCGAATTCCTCGTGGACCACAGCGTAGCCCTGCCGGGCGACATCCAGCAGCTGCTTCTCCAGCTCCCCGCGATTCGTAATGGTTCGCGGCGTGCGGGCCGGCAGGCCGACCGTCCTGAGGATGGTGTCCCTTTCGTCCGCCGGCAGGGCAGCGAGCAGCACCTTGCCGCTGGAAGTGGCGTGCAGGGGTGTCAGGCTGCCTACCCAGTCGTAGGTCGCAAGGGTAGAAGGGCCCATGGCCTGGTCCACGTTGACAGCGAAGTTCGATCGAAGGACCGCCAGATTTACGGTTTCCTTGTACTGCGTTGCCAGGCTCTCCAGAACTTCCCTGGCCTCGCGCACAACGCTCAAGCGTCCAGGGATGGACGATGCCAATCTCAGGATTCCAAACCCCAGCTGGTACTTGCCGCGTTCATTATTCTGGCGGACCAGTTCCCGGCCCAGCAAGGATCCTACGAGCCGGGACACGGTGGACTTGTGGACGCCCATCTCCTCAGCGATCTCACTGACGCCGGCATCGCCCTCGCGAGCGAGAATTTCCAGAATCTGGAGGGCGCGGTCAACCGATTGGACGCCGCCGCCCTGAGCGTCTGCGTCCGGGTCTTGGTCGTTACGTGCGGCCATTGTGCCTCATGTCATAGTCCATGCAGGGTGCCTTGGGACTGGGAGTCCCAGCTGACCTGCGCCCTCATCATGTTCATCCTAGACCGACTCGCCTGCGGCCCCTCAATTGGTATAGAACGCGGGTTCGCGACCCGCTGCCGCCGGCAAACAAAAGAGGGGCACCCCAATGGGGTGCCCCTCGAACTGGACAGCGGGTTAGCCGATCTTGTTGGCTGCTTCGGCGTCGGAGTCGGCGGCAGCGGCTGTGCCGAGGTTGGCGCGGAGTTT
>NZ_JBBCBT010000036.1:0-7979 GCF_037203985.1 Pseudarthrobacter sp. CCNWLW217 | reverse complement strand
TTCCCTGTCAAGTTCAGCGTGTTGACGAAGGTGCGGCCGACTACAGCCAGAAATTTGGATGGACGCTTTCCCACTTGCGTCAACGCGGCAAGCGCTTGATTCCCCCGCTTCTCTCCTAACGGGTGGCCAGTTCCAAGACTTCCCGCGCTACCACTTCTGCTGTTTTGTCCGAAGAATCCACCACGAAATCGTCCAGAGCCTGTGTCAGGAGTATGTTTTCTAGCTCGACCGCCCGTTTCAAGTGCCAGAGAAGGGCGTCTGAGTCATTCTGGTGCCGGGCGTTCAGGCGGGATCGGAGGACCGAGTCATCGGCGGTAATCCGACAAACCCCAAGCGGCCTGCCTCCCAACGCTTTTCGATAGCGCGGAATTTCGGTGGCATCCTCAATGACGCCGGCAAGTACGAAAGTCTCAACGCCGGCTTCAGCATAATTACCTACGAGCGATGCGAGATTGACCAACTCGAGCTCGTGGTTAAATCTGTCGTTCGGTGGTGCTGGCCACGACTGGCGTATCGAATCCAGATCAATGATGGCGTGGGCGACGGCCCGCTGTCGCAAGATCCTCCCGATACAACCGGCCACCGTGGTTTTGCCGGCGCCGACCGTTCCATTCAGGAAGATACTTCCGACAAAATTATCCATCTACGAATCCTAGGTCAGGCCCCTAGAATCCTCTTCTGCTAACGACTTGGCCGGTGTTGCACACAGAACATGGAGGCTCACACAACCACGGCCCCTGTTTCGTCAGGCTGAGCGATTCGAGCGTGTTGAAGCTATGCGGGCTGGGTCAATCACGAACGGCGTGACTCCGCAAGGGCGCGGCCGGCACCCTTGCAGGGAATCAAAGGGGCTTCTTGAAGAAGGTCGCGGCGTCCTCATATGCCAGGGCACGATAGAAATCGCCCGCCCGCCGGCTTGCTAGAGAGGCATATGCGGCGCCCCGCGCATGCGCCCACGACTCGACCTCAGTCATCAAGGCCTGTCCCACACCCTGCCGTCGTACCCGCTCGGCCACCATGACCTCTTCGACCCAGGCAGCAGGGCCGTTGGCAAGAAAGGTGGCTCGGCAATGGGCTAGAAGGTAGCCGACGACGGATCCGTCACGCTGTTGGGCTACCAGAATGAGCGTCTGGGGCTCCTGGAGCAACGAACGGAAGGTTAGGTCAAAGGATTCCCGCTTCGGCGCGAACGTTCGCGCGAAATCCTGAACTAGACGCCAAACGTTGTCAGCATCGTTGATGGCGGCGCCTCTGATCGTCATGCTGAGGTTTGGCATCTGGCTACATTACCCGGGCGGTCCGTGGGCGGCGGCATCTGCAATGCTGTTCAGCATGACGATCACCTTTGAATGGCGCGGAATGGTTCGGAACGACGAAATCAACCAGCTGCACGCAGAAGGCTTCGATCATGCATTGGTTGAAGTTGATTGGACTGATGTTCTCTCGCGCCTGAGTCTGGGGTGGGTCACAGCGCGCGACGACCTGGGCCTGGTGGGCTTCGTCAACGTTCTACTTCGATGCATGCGGTTTCCGTCCCACCAATGCCGGTCTAATCCGACTGCGCTAGCGTCGGGCGGTGAGCCGTGAGAGAGCCACACGCAATGAGCATGAAGGATTGTCACGTGAACAACACTTTGCAGACCATCCAGAGGGCGGTGCTGGAGACCCCAGCCGTTCGGGGCATCAAGATCGTCGGAATCGATGGGCCTTCAGGATCGGGCAAGAGCACGTTGGCGGGGAAGTTGGCCCCATTGTTGAACGCCCCGGTCATACCAATTGACGACTTCGTTTCCTGGGACAACTTTGCTGGATGGTGGCCCAGGTTCGAGCAACAGGTCCTGGACCCCCTACTCAATGGGTACCCGGCCCACTACCAGCAAAGGGACTGGGAGGGCGACGAGTTCGGTGATTCGCTGGGGCGTTGGACAACGGTGAACTGGAGTCCGGTGGTGCTCATCGAAGGCGTCACGTGCACCAGGCGCGAGAGCATCGACAGGATTGCATTCGCTGTTTGGGTCGAGGCTCACAAGGATGAGCGTCTACAACGAGGCATAGAGCGGGACGGAGAAAGTCACAGGGCACTTTGGCATCGCTGGATGGATGAAGAGGACAAATTCTTCGCTTCGGATAAAACGCGACTCCGGGCTGACCTCATAGTTCCTGGAAATTAGGGCAAGTGAGACCGCCGTTCCTTGCGTCAATTCGGGTGCTCTGCATCAACTCCTGCCGATGGCGTGGAGCACGCCTCCGGACTCTGCCAGTCGCCGTCGGAGCTCTTCGTTTTGGAGTTGTGTGAGGTGGAGTGCCCCGATGAGGGCTTCGTTGTCTGCTTTTAGTTCCTGGATCACTTTCTTGTCGTCCTCCCGCAACCGTTTCAGCCTTGCTGTCTCCCGCCGGAGGCGTCTCTCGCTGTCAGGTGTCCCGCCGAGTGCCCTTACCTTCTCGTAGAAGAGGTTCTTGAGATCGACGTGCCGCTGGGTGAGTGCGTTTCGGGGCACTCCTGCTTCAGCGGCGAGGGCCACGACGGTCAGGGCGCCGTTGGAATGTTCCGGTCTTCCACCGAAGATCCGCTCCATGGCCGTCTGGATGCGGGCACGTTCGTCGTGCACGGGGCTCATCTGGTCTCCTGGAGAACCATGCGGGAATGATCGTGCTGATCGGCTTCCTGGCGGAGCCGCCGGGCGCGGGCTTCCAGCCGGTGCCCGAGGGGCTCGGGGGACTTCGGGGCTTGCTTCTCCAGGGATTCCGCTTCTTGTCGCATCAGGTGTGCGTGATCATCGGTTCGTGCGATGTTCGCGCAGGATGGGACGCAGCGGTCGAGGCGCGGTGCTTCGCGTTCGGTGATGCGGTTGCAGAGGGCGCGGTCCGGTTTGTAGACGCACATGAGCATCGCGGACGGGTTCTCGTAGACGGTCAGCGATGGGTTTTCCAGAAGCGCACGGGCCTGTCTCGCGTTGACGATCGTGCCCGCGAATTCGGGGGCGTGCCGGGCGGCGTTGATTGCTCTGCGTGCCGCTGGGCCTGAGATGCCTGCGCCGTTCGCGAGGTCTTCGTTGAGCGAGGCGAGGGTGTCGGCAGCGGCGAGAGCCGCTTCCAGGTCGAGCAGGTCGTGCATTCCGTTCCGGCTCCGGGACGCGTAGCCGGCGCTCATGGCGGTGCGCATGTGGCCGTACTGGACGGCGAGGGCGACGAGCCCGCCGGGGCGCCTGGCGATGTGCCATGCCAGCGTCCGGCGGAACCGCGAGACCCCGATCGGGCCGTACCTGTCCTCAGGGATCATCTCGTGAGGACGGTCCAGGGTCTTGGCTAGGTTCGAAGCCCATGCGATGAACTTCTCGACGCGCAGATTCATGGTGTCGGGGGGCAGGCCGCCGAACAGATACCCGTCGGGGTTGATCCTCTCGACTGTGCGGATGGCCCTGACCACCGGTTCGATGGCCACCCATGGAACATCGCGAATGGTTCCCTGCGGGACGTGGTTCCCGTCTTCGTTGACGGCCGTCTTGTAAACGCGGCCGTGGATCAGGTGACGCCCTGATTCCGGCTCCGGGCAGCAGCCCCTTTCGAGTCCCTGGATTTCACGGGGCCTCATTCCCGTCAGGTACGACACCACGATGTAGGCCGCGGTCGTCAGGTGAGTCTTGAGGGTGCCCACCTCGGAGTAGTCGATGAATTTCTTCCAGGGACGGCCATCGACCGTGCCGGAAAGTTCGGTGAAGACGGGAGCGGGACCATCGGCGGACAGGAGCCGTTCCCGCCAGCGCCCTGTGATTACCTGATGGTGGACCTGGTGTATCGCCGCCCCCGTTACGTGGGCGATGTACGTTGCGGCGAGTCCGCTCTTGTTCCCGGCTGCCATGCTCGGCAGCGATGTGCCGGCGGCGATGATGCGCCCCAGATAGTCCTCGAGCATGGCCTGGCCTTCTGGGGTGGCGGGGTTCTGCTTGCTTCTGACGAGTATCTCTTCTTTCCGTTGGACGGCAGTGAGGATGTCTTCGGCGAAGTCGTCGACAACGCGCAAGGCCCAGATCAGCAGTGGGCCCATGGTTTCAGGGGTGATTGGCTCTGTCGAGTTCTCGGCCATGGAAGACCCGGCAGGGAGGAAATCATCGGCACCTTCGGTCAGCCATGGTGGTTCGCAGAGGCCGACAGGGAAGGGGTTCGAGGAGTCCAGGGCCCAGAGCCGTGTCAGGGCGGCGAGGACTTTCTGGGCTGGGTTGCGCAGCATTGCCCGGTCCGTTGCGAGGTGGAGGGCGTAGGCCCGCAGATCTGATGGAGTGCAGTCGCGGAGGGATGAGCTTCCTCTTTCCTCCAGCCATTGGCAGAATGCCCTCCATATCGCCACGGTGGGATACACGTGGCGGGGCGAAACGGTGGTCCGCCACCGGGGGTGTTTGCCGATCAGGAAGGTGGCGGGCAGCGAAGTGTTGATTAGCAGCCACGTCAGGTGCCGCAGTTCCTCCCGGAATGCCGCGGGCACGGTCTCCCAGTGGATCGTCGTGCGTGATACGCCGGGGCCGTGCACCAATGCTTCCAGGCTCCAGGACGGGTCCCCGAATCGGGGCACCGGGCCGGTGAAGCCCTCCTCGATCAGACCGGGCAGGATTGCTTGGGCATGCGGTGCCGGGCGGGAAGCGGTCTCTTCGATTGCGAGGGTCACAGGTCGTACTGTCCTTCCAGGAGGCTGCCGATGGTTGTTCTGTCGGTGGAGGTCACGCTGGCCAGGGCGGTCGTCCAGACCGGGTCACCGAGCCTGTGCTTGAGGTCCTCCAGGCGCGTGAACGGGTTGCCCCAGTCCGCTGCCCAGGTCTCGTCGTCCAGGACCGAACGCAGGCTGGCCAGCGAGAGGTGCAGGTAGGCCAGGCGTGGGTGGTGCTTCGGGTGGATGCGCGCGTTCGGGCACGCCGTGCACATCAGGAACGAGGCCCTGCACCCCATTCCCTGGGTGCTGAATGGACTGTTCTTGTAGTCGCAGCAGTCGGCGGTGGGGGTCTCCTGGGAATCCGGGCGGGCGGTGTCGGCAAGCTGGGCGCGCAGGACGGTGTGCCGGGCGTGGGCGAGGGCGCTCTCGGCGCCGTCGGCGATGATCGGGACGGATGCATGCTGCACCTGGGGTTCGGGGAGGACATAGACCGCGTCGTGGGTGTCCTGGCTGTTCTGGCCGGGCTCCCTGCGGTGCAGCACATTGACCGTCTTCCGCAGTCTTTGCAGGGGAGCGCCGGTCAGGCCGGTTTCCCGGAGCCAGGAGTCGGCCGGGTTCTTCGTCAGGCCGATCCCGAATGGCGTCACGGGGGACACGTTCCTGGGACCTGGCTGGGCGTTCCGCCAGATGAGCAGGAAGTCCAGGGTGCTGTCGGCGGCGGTGACAAAGGCCCGGGCGTGGGAAGTCGCCTCCAGAGCCTTCGTTATGAGCCGCCCTGGCGTGTCGGCGCCGGTGTCCGGGACATTCCGGGTCTCGAAGTGGCGGCCCGCTCCCCGCCGCCGCTTCTCCAGTTCCAACCGGTAGATGGGGAATCCGTCCGATCCGCCGTCTTGCAAGGCCCGAGGCGCGCGCATTTCCGACGCCACGGTCGCGTTAAGTCCGAACTCCATCACGAGCAACACGGCCAGCGCATACGCTTCGGACCGGCTCAGGAAGAGCCGCATCCACGTATGCCGGGCCTCATCGCCTCCGAGGGCGGCAACACTCCGGGTCAGATTGCGGTGCCGCCCGTCCTTGCGGAGGATGTGGGGGACGTAGCCGGTACGGGCGAGCGAGTCCAGGGCCTCTCCGATGAGCCAATCGCGGCTTTGCTGCTCGAAGGATCCCTCACGCCATCGCCTTAGATGTTCTGTGTTGGCCCGGATTCTCAGGTGGGCGGAGCGGAACATCTTCCGGGCTGCGGTGCGCACTTCCTCGAATTCGTCCGGGGCCAACGCCCGTCCCGTGGACGTGACCAGGGGAAGCCGCCTGGCCATCGCGGACCTCGTAGGCTCGCTCAGCTCGTGGTGTCTCCTGAGGAAGCCACCCAGTGCGATCACCTGTGAGTAGCCGTAGATGCCTTCCGGGCGGCGCATCCGCCACCTGTTCCACAACGCCGGTGTGATGTCGACGAGGCGCTGGGGCGGATTGTCCTGTTCGGCGCAAAAGCGCCCGAATGCGGTAAGGCGGAACCACATGGCTTTGCTGGACGGGAGGGAATCCCAGCCGCCGCCCGGTGCGCACTTCTCGGCGAACCATCGGGCGAAGGCGCGCTGCAGTTCCACGCCCACCGGGAGTTCGTCGAAGTTGAAGGTGCCCATGCGCCCTTTCTTGTCGCGGTGCTCGACCTTCAGCCCGTCATGGGGCCGCGGAATCGGCCGGTGGTGGGGCTCCGGCGGCAGGGCCGCCCGGTGTCCTCGGCCGCTCACAGGGCCGCCTCGTCTTCAATCAGGTCCTGGATCGTGCCTGTTTCGGCCGCGAGCCGGGCAAGAATCCAGGAGACATCGTCGGCTGTCCCGCCCTCCGGGTCGCCCGCGCCAGCCGTAGGTGAGGAGATCAGTGAGTGGAGCTGGAGGTCGGAGACCGGGGCCAGGTAGATCTTGCGTGTGGTTTCGACGTCCGCGTGGCCCAGGAGGTCTTGGACCATCCGCCAGGGATCCCCATAGAGGAGGCGAAAGTCCCGGCGCTCCTTCGGTGTCAGGCCGAGCCGGACATCCATCGCGTGGTGGAGGGCGACCAGCATATAGAGCGCGAAGGAATGCCGACACATGTGCGGAGTGCAGAATGGAGCATCACCCTTTTCTCCCGACAGGGTCTTCTCGCACCGTTCCGTGGCCGTCCGGAACACACCCTCCCAGGACGCCGGCCGGAACGGCAGACCGGACTCGTTCAGCCACAGCCACAACGGTTCCGGACCCTCGGGCCCCTCAGTGAAAAGAAGTCCACGCTCCTCGACGCTCGCCCGGGCCAGGGCCGTCTCACCAAGCATTCCGTCACGATCACGCCAGTGAAGGACCTTCATCCGGCGCCCGGAGACCGACGTCACCAGACGCATCCGCGGCAACACGTCATACCGGCCCTGCCGCTGGGCACGCCGGATCACCCTCGCCCTGCCGGCATCGCAGTACCCCTCGATCTCGCCAACCACCGGCGCCGCCATATAGAACGTGCGGGCACGCTTCGACTTCGTCACCACCGGGGCCAGCCGGCCCGAAAAGTACCGCCGGTGGCCAACCTCGGATTGCGGAACCTCGAGAGTGAGAAGCGAAGCGGCCTCGGTCAGCCGCAGACCCGATGAGAACAACAGATTGGCGAAAGCCGAATTCCGGTCTTCCATCCGCCCGACCCATGCCGCCGCCGGCACACCATCCGCGGAGAACCCGCGCAAGCCCACATCCACCCAATGCCGGAACATCCTTGGCGTCAGCCAGCGCACATCACTGGACCTCGCATCCTTCGCCCGGGCGGCAGGCACCTTCACGGACTGCCCGTGCCGCCCAACCGCCTCCCGCGTCTCAATCGGGCTCGCGGACACGTACCCCTGCTTGACCGCCCACGAGTACAGGCGACCCAAAGCCGCAAGGCCCCGGTTCCAACGGGCACCGCCGACCCGCCGCGGGTTGCTCAGCGATCTCGTGCGCCAGTCCTCGAAATCCCACAGGTCATCGGGGCCTGCCTCATCCCAGTTCTTGTCTCGACGCCACAGGAAGTCGAAGAAGACGCAATAGTCCGTCGCATAGTTCCGCTTCGTCTCCTGCTCCAGCCGGGCGAAGGACGAACGGACCAGGAAACGGGCCAACCGTCCATCGATCTGGCAGTCCGGCGACAGCAGGATCGGCGTCCCAGGACGCACACCCGACCGCTCCTCGTCCTCCGCCAAGCCATCCCAACCGCCCAAGACCGGCAATCGCTTCGACTCGACAGACCGCCCCGCCGGCACCCAAAAAATACGCCATCCTCGCACCACTCACACCCCTCTTGAACCGCATCAACACGCTAATTCAACAGGGAATTGATG
>NZ_JBBCBT010000035.1:0-9349 GCF_037203985.1 Pseudarthrobacter sp. CCNWLW217 | reverse complement strand
TCTTCCGGATCACGATCAGGCAGCTGGTTAGTCAACCCGCTGAGGATATGGGAGGTATCTTCTCCTGCAGCCACGTCCAACCTCTCTTTGCGCGCATTCATCGGCGCTCCCAGGCCGGGCAGGGTGGCTGTCCGGCGTGAGGGCGACGTGTGCGACGTATCGGTTACAACAGCCCGGTCATGTGCGCCGGGCAGGGTCCTACCACGCCTATGTCTGCATAGAGTTCCAGGGCGGTCGCCCCGCAGGCATAGTTGTCACCGATCACTCTAGCTCTGACTTCAACACGATGCGTAGCCGCGCCTTCGGCACCGGTCTTGTATTTCGCGGTCATACTGGTTGTGTGACGAAAAGCCGCTGCGATGCGGGTTGGCCGTGCCGGATGTGACGCAGAATATGGCGGATCGCGGTACGGGCAGCTTGAAGCGCAGGCACAAAGGGTGTTGGCTTGGAGTAATGGAAATCACTATGCGCACTGCATGTATAAGGCATTGGAGGAACACGTGAGCGAGGCCGACGCCGCCACTTCGGTAAATGTGGCGGAAAAATTGGGTTTCAAAAACGGGGATCTGATTCAGGAGTTCGGTTACGACGACGACGTCGATTTCGACTTACGTGACGATATAGAGGACCTGACCGGGTCCGAGCTCCTGGACGAGGACGACCACGATGTCGTTGACGCTGTCATCTTCTGGTGGCGGGACGGCGACGGTGACCTGGTCGATACACTCATGGATTCGCTGACCACCCTGAGCGAGAACGGCGTTGTCTGGGTGTTGACTCCCAAGTCCGGGCGGCCGGGTTACGTCTCTCCTGCCGAAATCCAGGAAGCCGCACCCACCGCCGGGCTGCACCTGACCACCTCCGCCGGTGTATCCAAGGACTGGAGTGCAACCCGGTTGGTGAGCAGGAAGAATAAGTGAGCCCAGGACTTGCCGTTGACGGCCTGACCTTCCCGGCGAGCGTGGAAACTACGGTACCCGCCGTCGGTGAGGCCGCCCCGGACTTCGAGCTCACCAATCAGTTTGGTGAGCCTGTCCGGCTCTCATCCTTCCGCGGCCAGAACGTTGTCCTGGTCTTTTATCCTTTCGCATTTTCCGGTATCTGCACCGGTGAACTCTGCGAAATCCGCGACAACCTCGCTGTTTTCGAAGACGCCAAAGCCGCTGTCCTGGCCGTCTCCGTGGACAGCAAATTTAGCCTGCGGGCCTATGCGGAGCAGGAAGGCTACAGCTTCGACTTGCTTGCGGATTTCTGGCCCCACGGTTCTGTGGCCAGCGATTACGGCGTTTTTGACGCCGAGAGTGGGATGGCGCGGCGCGGGACCTTCATCATTGATCGGGCCGGCATCGTCCGCTACGTGGTGGTGAACCCCCGCGGCCAGGCCCGCGACCTTTCTGCATACCGTGATGCCCTGGCAGGTCTGGACCAGGCCTGAGCCCGGATGGATCAGCGCAGGCACGGCGTAGGGCTCACCGGTTTCGCTAGCCTGCCCACTGCGCGCCCTGCCGTTCTGGCTGACGCTGATCTCGAAGTCCTCCGCAGGGTCCGCGCCCTGCTTGCCGGCAAGCGCATTGCGCTCCTCACCGGTGCCGGGCTGAGCACTGATTCGGGGATTCCTGACTACCGCGGTCCGGATTCAGCGCCGCGGTCACCCATGACGTACCAGGAATTTGTGGGGGACCCGGCTAACCGCCAACGCTACTGGGCCCGTAACCACATCGGGTGGTCGCACCTTCGGCATGCCGATCCCAACGCAGGCCACCGGGCGGCAGCAGAGCTTGAGCGCCGCGGCCTTCTCACCGGCCTCATCACCCAGAACGTTGACCGCCTGCATGAGGAAGCTGGCAGCTTCAACGTGGTCGACCTTCACGGCCGTTTCGACCAAGTCGTCTGCCTGGAGTGCCGCCGCATCTTTTCTCGGCGCCTGCTCGCCGGAATGCTGGAGGAACTCAACCCAGGTTTCTTGGAAAAAGCCAGCGCCTCCGGTCTGGTGGAGATGGCCCCGGACGCCGACTCGACCGTTGAGGACCAGACGCTGATTGGAAGCTTTGTTGTGGCAGTCTGCCCTGCATGCGGCGGCACCCTTAAGCCTGACTTTGTGTATTTTGGCGAAAACGTTCCAAAAGACCGTGTAGCACGGTCGTACTCGATCGTGGACGAAGCGGATGCGTTATTGGTGGCGGGATCTTCCCTGACGGTGATGAGCGGATTGAGATTCGTCAGGCACGCAGCAAACGACGGAAAACCCGTCGTCATCATCAATCGGGGAGCCACCCGCGGGGACGACCGCGCCACCATCAAACTGCATGCAGGGGTCAGTGAATCCCTGGCCTGGCTGGCCGTGGAATTGCCGTCACTGTGAGGGCATTGCGCCCCTTTATGGGGGCCGATTGGCTTTTGACGTGGCGAGTCAGGTAAAGTCTATGTTCGTTGGTTGAAGCGCTGCGGCGCGGAAATCATCCCTTTGGGTCTTTAGCTCAGCTGGTAGAGCGCCACGTTTACACCGTGGATGTCATCGGTTCGATCCCGGTAGGACCCACCAAACAAAAACCCCGTTGCTCCGGCCTCCTCGGCCGCGAACAACGGGGTTTTGTTGTGTCCGGGAATCTCACTCCCGGGCTATCACCTAAGCCTTGCGCACATGATGGGGACGCCTTCGACTGCCCAGCCCTCCGGAGCAACGTGCACGGGCCGTGTTTCACTGTCGGCTGCGCCTTCGCAGGCCTCCTTCGCCGCCTGTACCCCGTCGGACCAGGACGGGCCCGCTTCACGCGCTACCTGGGTGGGGAAGTACGAAACAGCGAGCAAGACAGCCAACACTGCTCCGACCGCTGCGGCCGCTGGCACCGACTTTCTTACCAGGGATTCGGCGAGCAGGGGGACCAGCGCCAGGATAAACATCGAGGGGACCGCCGAGTAACGGGACAGTGTGAACTGCGCCCATTCAGTGTCTGTCAGTTGCGAGTAGTGGAATTCGCCACCCGGGTTGGCGACAAGGCATGCCGTCCAGATGCCCAGCGATGCGGCCAGGAAAACCAGCGCCACCAGGCGGTTCTGTTGGGAAGCCGTGGTCAGCAGATAGGCCGCAAGCGCGACTATGGGAACGCTGGCCACCACCACCGGGGCCCAGCCGAAATTGAGGATGTTCAGGCCCATGTTCCGGGAGGCGCCGTAAACGACCACGCCGGTAATGTTGACGAACCATCCGATGAGCACAGATCCCATGTCAATGAACTCGCCCTTGTGCTCACTGCGAGGGTAGGTGAACACGGTGAAGATTTGGCAGGCGGCGCCTGCGATGAGCCCTGCCCGGGCGGGCCAATAGGCTTTGTTCCTGACTCGGAAAAGAACCAGCGGCAGGAAGACGACCGAAATCACCTCGGTGATTGCCGAGAGGCCTGCCACCGCAAAGAGCAGGAAGCCCGATGCTTTGTTCTCCGCTGGCTTGAACAGCAGCCACGGCATGAGCCATAGCAGATACCAATGCAAGTTGGCGGTGTTGCCTAGGATCTCGTAAGGAGCGACGCTGACCATGACCGGTATGGCCGCCCAGGCAGCCCGCAACCAGACCTTATCCGTGAGGGCCCCGGCGCAGTAGTAGGTCAGGAAAGCAACCAGCCCCACGACGAGGGACGATGCGAACGCCAACGCAACCGCGAAGTCCTTCAGTGCCACAAAATGGACCACCAGTTCCGCAATGGTTCTTGGGAGAACATGCAGGTATCCCTCGTATGGGGCAAAGAGGGCAGCCGGACCGCCTCCGGAGAAGGCTTGGCCGATGAAGATGGGGCCATCTTCAGCCCAGACTGTTGCCGACGCAGCAGCGGGCAGCCGCAGGAAGGCCACGAATGTTGTGATTGTCAGTGCCACGACGGCCATGGCTGCCCGGCTGGCGAATACCCGCAATGCTTTGTCTCCTGGTTTGTGCTTGCAACGGAGTCAAAGCCCGCCTGTCCGGGGCCGGCTTCAGCCGGTCTGCCCAGGCTTCAATATAGCCCAGAACCATGTCTGGAACCCGAAGTGGCGGTGTGCGGCCAACATCGCGGAAGACTGTCCGTTGATTGTCGGACCTCCGCTATAGCGTGCGGGTATGGAACATGTGGTGCTCAAGACAACTGCAAGCGGAAACCCCGCAACGGTGATCTGCGGGGGCAGGCAGTGGGCCGTCAGCGCAGCACCTGTCCGATGGTTCGAACGTGTCAGCTGGTGGGAAGGCCAGCGACGAATGCCACGCGGAATCAGCCGCGTGGATGTGGAGGTGCTGCAGGTCCAGGTGCGGTTGGGGAACAACCCCCACTCGGCATTGACTACCATGACGCTGGTCCGGGATGGGCTTGGCGGCAGTTGGAGGCTCCGGGAGTCCGTTGCGGACGCGGCCTGATGGAAAAGCCGACCGGGCATTGGAAAACCCTCCACCGCGACTATTGGGGGATGCCGCGGTGGAGGGTCTGAGATGAATATACCGTGAACTCCCGGAAACAAAAAATGTCACGCAGGTACTACGCAAAGTTTTTCGAAGGTGTGTCATAAAGGCCCCTCCAGCGTGGGCTCCCAGCCATTATGATGGTTGGTGTTCAGTGGAATGAACAGCTGAACGATGACAACGCATTGGCGCGCCAACCGAAGGAGAATCATGGCCGATTCCCGCACACCCCGATCCTCCGAGGGCCTCGGAAGCGCTTCGCCGGCGCCGGCTGTCACCCGAGCGGCGGCTGTCTTGGAGGCTCTTGCGGCGTCCCCTGCAGGAAAGTTGACCCTGAGCGATCTTGCCCGTGAGCTGGGCATCCCTAAGTCATCGACTTCCAACCTGCTCCTTGCCCTCGAAGAAGCGCGGCTTATCGGCCGCCAGGGTGCGGAGTTCACGCTTGGCCGGAAGTTGGTGGAACTTGGTGCCGCCTATCTCAGCAGGCTGGACGAAGTGCAGGAGTTCTACCGGTATTGCGAGCAGGCGCCCACACTTTCCGGCGAGACGGTCCGCATTGCCATGCTGGACGGGACCAATGTCATCTATCTCGCCCGTTACGAGGGCCATCCAGCGGTAAGGCTCACCTCCAACATCGGCGACAAAATGCCGGTTTCCCTGTGTGCCGTGGGCAAGGTGCTGATCGCCCGGCTTCACGATCACGACATTGAAGCCATGTTCCCGGACGATCTCGAGCTTCCGGTCATGACGCCAAAGTCCCTGCGTACGGGAGCGCAGCTAAAGGCGCAGCTGGAGACGATCCGTGATCAGGGCTACGCCTTCGAAGATGAGGAATCAACCACCGGAGTGGTCTGCCTTGCTGTGGCCGTGCCGACCCACGGTGCGCACGGCCCCAGCCTGGGGCTCTCCGTCACGGCCCTGAAGGCCACGTACTCCGCGGAACAGGGTGACCAGATGGTCAAAGAGCTTCGGGAGCTCGCCCATTCCCTCGGCAACCCCATGGGCTGAGACGCCAATCCAGGGGCCCTGACCGAAGCAATCGAACAATTTCACGGCAGACTCTTGCCGCTTGTTCAACTTGCTGTACTCTGTTCAGTATAGTGATCTGCACAACAGGTGCTGTCGCTTACCCACCAGGCCAACGGGGGCCTGGCGTGTTTTTGAGGGAGTTCCAGTGACAACTCGTACTAAATCACCGCTAGCTGAAGTGGATGGCGCCGTCGTCGATCCGGAGCAGCTGCGAAGGGCAACTCTTGCCAGTTCCGTAGGTTCCGCCCTGGAGTACTACGACTTTTACATCTACGGCCTGGCCTCGGCCCTGATTTTCGGCCCTCTGTTCTTCTCCCCGCTGGGCGAGAGCGGCGCGGTCATCGCTTCCTTCGCGACCTACGGCGTTGGGTTCGCTGCCCGGCCGTTCGGCGGCGTTATCTTCGGCTACATCGGGGACCGTTTCGGCCGCAAAATGGTCCTGATCCTCACCATCGGGCTGATGGGCATGGCCAGCTTCGCCATCGGCCTGCTGCCCACGTTCGAGCAGGCCGGGATGGTGGGAGCAGTGCTCCTGGTGGCCCTCCGGATCCTCCAAGGGTTGGGCGCCGGTGCCGAACAGGCCGGAGCCACCACCCTGATCTCGGAAGTGGCACCGCGCCGCCGTCGCGGTTTCTTCGCCTCCCTCCCTTTCGTTGGCATCCAGCTCGGTACCCTCCTGGGTGCCGGTACGTTCGCCCTGATGGCCCTGGCCGACAAGGCTGTCCTGCAGGGGTGGCTGTGGCGGGTTCCGTTCCTGGCCAGCGTCATCCTGATCGTCATCGCTGTGTTCATCCGGCTGCGGCTGAAGGAGACTCCGGTCTTCCAGGAACTCGAAAAGCACAAGGCCGTGGTCAAGAACCCGGTGGGCCAGATCTGGAAGCACTCCAAGAAGAACGTCCTGATCGGCATTGGCCTGCGTATGGGCGAAAACGGAAACTCTTCCATCTACTCCGCACTCCTGGTCTCCTTCATCAGCATGCCCGCCGGAATCTTCGCTGGCGACAAGTTCATCGGCCCCACGGGCCTCCTCATCGCCGCCGGGTTCGCCGCGGTTATGGTGGTCACGTTCGGCGCTCTGTCCGACCGCTTCGGTCGCGTCCCTGTCTACCGCTACGGCGCCCTGTTCCAGGCCATCATCGCCCTGCCGGCCTTCTACCTGGTCACCCTTGGCAATGTCACGCTGGTCTGGGTGGTCATGGTGGTGGGCATCTCCCTGGGTGTCCAGTCCATGCTCGGGCCCCAGTGCGCCCTCCTGCCGGAACTCTTCGGATCCCAGCACCGCTTCACCGGTGTGGCACTGAGCCGCGAACTCTCCGCTGTCCTCGCCGGCGGCTTCGCACCCATGATCGGCGTGGCCCTCCTGGCTGCCACGGGCCACTCCTGGCTGGTCCCCGCGATCTACTCCCTGGTCCTGGCGCTGATCTCCTTCGGGACAACGTTCTTTACACCGGAAACCAACGGCCGTGACCTGGTCCTCGTTGAGGATGCCAGCTAGCTCACGTGTTCCATGGAAGGTGGCCTCCCCGGCAACGGGGAGGCCACCTTTCGGCGTTAAGACCGTGAAAGGAGTTTGCTGCCCAGGTCATCAGCCGCGCTCGTCCTGGGGTGCCGCCGGTTCCGCAGACACAAAGAGCCCCTGCCGGGATTCCTGTTTCCAGGATCCGGGGCAGGGGCTCTGACGTGCCGGCCTCTTGGGTGGACCAGCACAGCGGACCAGCAGTGCGGACCGGCAGTGGCGGATCAGTAGAAGTGGACGGTGTCCACAAGGTGGGGCAGGTCGCCGCCGTCGAGGAACGTGCGCAGGTTGCTGGCGAAACGCTCCGCGATCAGGCGGTTTTCCGCGGCGCTGAGTGCCGATGTGTGGGGCGAGACCATAACCCTGGGGTGGTTCCAGAGCGGGCTCTCCTGGGGCAGCGGTTCGACGGCGAAGACGTCCAGGCAGGCGTACGACACCTGGCCGTTGTCCAGTGCTTCCAGCAGGGCTTCCTCGTCCACCACCGTGCCACGGCCGACGTTTACGAAGACCGTCCCGGGCTTCATGGCCGAAAAGACCTCACGGCTGAAGAGCCCTTCTGTATAAGGGGTCCCCGGGAGGGTATTAACCACGGCGTCCGCAGTGGCCAGCAATCCCGAAAGTCCGTCATTGTCCGAAACCTGTTCGATTCCCTCGATCGGCTCCACTGTGCGCTTGGTGCCGCTGACCTTCATGCCCAGTGCCCGGGCGATCCGGGCTGTTTCCAGTCCGATCTCTCCCAATCCGGCAATCACCAGGGTTGATCCGCTGACCAGCCGGGTGGGGGTGCGCAGCTCAGGCCATACTTTGGCGGCCTGGTCCTGCGCGAGTTCGGCGCTGCGCTTGAAACCGTTGAGGATTCCCAGCGCAGCAAATTCCGCCAGCGGCAGGGCGTGCACGCCGGCGGACGTGGTCACCTTGAACTTCCGCAGGGTCTCCTGGTCCAGCCCGGAGGCCTTCACCGCTCCGCCGGCCCCGGCCGCCATGCAGTGGACCCACTGGAGGTGCGGATTCTCGCGGGCGATCCTCGCGAGGCCCGCCGGACTCTCATTGGGGAGCCCGTACAGCACCTGCGCCTGGTTGAGCATGGACCAGTATCGCTCCTCCTGCTCAGCCGTGCGGCTGAAAGCGGGATCACCGGAGTGGTCCGCCGGAAAGCGCTCCGGCGGCAGCAGGTCGGGATCGTAGAGGACGGTAACGGAGGGGTCTACGGCGCGGAGGCGGTCCACGAGCTCAGCTTCGAGCGGGACGGCGATGGCGACGATGGTTTCAGACGTCATAGTGTTCATCATACTGAATGGAGGATAGGATATTGGACAGATTTCTTTTCATTAACCACGAAGATGTGAGGAAGTAGCGGACGTGGAAGACAGAAGCGCGGGCTTTGTGGGCCTGGGGCTCATGGGCAAGCCCATGGCAGCCAATCTCCTGCGAAGCGGATGGGACCTGACGCTATGGAACCGGTCGGCCGGCGCCGTTGCGGCGCTGGAGCAGTTAGGTGGACGGCCGGCGCACGACGTCGCCGACATGCGCGACCTGCCGGTGATCGTCTTTATGCTGCCGGACCTGTCCTTCATCGAAGAGGCCGCTGCCGGACTACTGGAGAGCTGGCGCGCTTCGCCACCACGGGCCGGCACCAACGTTGTGGTCATGAGCAGCGTCTCGCCCTCCGGTGTGCAGAACTTCGGCCTAGAGGTGCAGCGGGCCAGCCAGGGGAATGCGGCCGTGCTGGATGCCCCTGTCAGTGGCGGAACAGCCGGGGCCGCGGACGGCACGCTTGCCATCATGGCCGGCGGCGCGGATGCTGACTTCCGCAGGCTGGAGCCGTTCTTCGGTGCCATGGGAACCACAGTGCGGCACATGGGAGCGTTGGGGGCAGGATCGCTCGCCAAAGCGTGCAACCAGTTGATTGTGGGAACAACGACGGCGGCGCTCGCCGAAGCCGCGGAACTGGCCGAACGCTCGGGCATGGACGTTGAATCGCTCTTCGAGGTGCTGTCCGGCGGTCTCGCGGCCAGCAGGGTCCTGGACATTGTCGGCCCGCGGCTTGTCCGCAAGGACTACACGCCCAGCGGCCCGGCCAAGTTCATGCACAAGGACCTCTCCTTTGTGCTCGAGTCAGCCCGGGCCGCCGGTGCTGCTGTTCCCATGGCGACTGCCGGCGTCGAACTTTACGCCGAACTCAAGCGCCAGGGCCTCGGCGACCAGGACCTTGCGGTAGTACGGCAGGCCATTTCACAACTCAGCGACGCAGCAGCGGACAGCGCAATGAAAGGGACAGTTTCAGCATGAGTGGACTTTTTGACCTGTCGGGGCGGGTTGCTTTGGTGACGGGTTCGAGCCGGGGGATTGGTAATGCGCTGGCCCGGGCGTTGGCCGACGCC
>NZ_JBBCBT010000034.1:0-13544 GCF_037203985.1 Pseudarthrobacter sp. CCNWLW217 | reverse complement strand
GTCCAACTCTTCCGCCCCGGACTCTCCATCGCCGAACTCACCCAACCAGGCCAACCCGCCCAACGCATCTCCCTGCCCCGCCGCAGCCTCCGCGACTGCCTCGCCGAAGAACTACGCCGCCTCGACCCCGACGAGGTCTTCGGCCAAGTGGTCCGGTCTTTGGAATGGCCACCCAAAATTGCAGATCCTGCCGAGACTGCACCGGCGGAACGCGCACTGGCTGACTGCACGGCAGGGCGGCTCGTCCATGCTTAGCGATACTCACAGCAGACGCAATGAGAAGCTGCGAAAGACCATCGAAGGTTGGTCAGTAGGCGTTCTTGGCATGTTGGCCATGCTTGGGATTACCTACGCATCGTTCCAATACCCCGGGTGGTGACCTCGGGTCCAGCTATCCGCAGCAATCCATGGCAGCCGCGGATCCTGGGGCTATCGCCGGCCAGCCTGTTCTGAATCCGTGGGCGCAGGGGTGGAGCCCGTGGGCTACCTCTTCGGCGTGGCCCCGCCCCTTGACCGCTGCTACGTGGCCTCGAGCTGCCCCAGGCAGTAGTTCTTGAACCAGTGCCGGATCCGTTGCGGCAACCGCGGATAAACCACGGCAGTGCACTTCATAGTGAAGTCGAATCGGCGCCCATGGCTTGCGCTCCAGGGCAAGCCAAAACCGTCGCGTAGATGGTCCGGCAGCAGGCCGGCGGTGAGGAACCGGGCAAACGGCATGACGGCGCGGTACCAGAGCGGCCCGCCCCGCGGATGGAGGAGGCCGTGGGCCACACGCACTGCGGCGTCGTCGGCAGTGAGGGACTCTACGCGAGAGTTCCAGTAAACGCGGAACGCCGCCCGGTCCGGCGGCCATAGTTCCGCCGGGAGCTGCAGGGCTGTCCCAAGTTTGGCGTAGTCGCGATACATCAGATCGGCCGTTTCGTCGTCGAGGGGTCCATAGACCCGCTCGAAGATGGTGACGGCGGTGTCGTACAGCGTAGCCACTACCCAGAGCTGCGAATCCGCGTCAAAGGCGCTGTACCCGTTCGAGGTTTCATCCGGGGCGCGCTGGACCGGTGCATGGGCGCGGTTCACCCGGCGGCGGACGGCTGCTACTTGCCCCTCGGTGCCATAGACGATCGCGTAGACGTAAGTAAGAGTGCCGCGAAGGCGGTCGAGCGGACGTTCCGTAAAGTGACTGTGCTCCGCAACGCCGTGACCCACGGCCGGGTTGGCTATCTGCAGCAAAATGGCGCGGCCTGCCCCGGCGAGCAGAATGCCTTCTGCGCCTATGTCGGCAAGTCCGGGAACCATGCCCACAAATGTACCGGAGACAGCCAACACCGGGCACGCCGGAACCCGACGACGGCGGCCGCCTCCCGCCGTCGTCCGCTCCCGTTTTCTGGCGCAACATTTTGGCGAACCCGCCGTACCACCCTATTCTTTGGTTAGCTAAGGCTTACCTAACCACGGAGATACACGTGACCACCACTGAAACTGCCCCCAGCGACAGTCCCCCGGCCATGCCGCCGGAGATCTTCCGGGACCCATGGGGCATTCCGCACCTCCGGGCAGGCTCCCCTGACGAGCTGTCCTTCCTTCAGGGCTACAACGCTGCCGCCGACCGTTCCTGGCAGATCGAGATGGAACGCTGGCGGTCAGAGGGCAGCACGGCTGAGCATCTGGGAGCGGACGGGCTGGACTGGGACCGGTTTGCGCGCCGGGTGCGGCTGGATGACACAGCGCGCCGGTGCTTCGAGAACCTCGACGACGACACCAGGCGCTGGTGCACGGCCTACGTCGACGGCGTGAACCATGCACTCTTAACAGGCCGCCGGGATGCCGACGAGTTCCGCGCAACTGAGACCGCGCCCGCCCCCTGGGAGCCGTGGACGCCGCTGGGTGTTTTCCTGGTCCACCACATTCTCTTCGGCACGTTCCCCAACAAGCTCTGGCGCGAACACGTGGCCACGACCCTCGGCGACGACGCGGTGGGCCTGTTCAGTATCGAAGCTCCCGTGTGGGCCGGCAGCAACGCGTGGGCCGCGGCGGGCAGGCTGACCGCATCCGGTTCACCACTCATCGCAGGCGATCCGCATCGCCTCATGGAACTGCCGGGCGTCTACCAGCAGGTACGGCTCGCGTGCCCGGAGTTCGACGTCGTCGGGCTGGCTTTTCCCGGCGTGCCCGGGATCCCCCATTTTGGCCACGCCGGGTCAGTCGCCTGGGCTGTCACTAATGCCATGGCCGATTACCAGGACCTGTTCCGCGAGCAGCTGCGGGACCAGGACGGCGGGGTTGCCGCATTGGGGCCCAGTGGCTGGGAGCCTGTCCTCGCGCACCACGCGGAAGAGATTCTGGTGCGCGGCTCGGCGGCGGAAACCGTGGAGGTCATCGAAACTGCCCGGGGTCCGGTCATCTCGGGAGGGTCCGACGGCGGTGCGCTGAGCCTGCGGACGCCGGCTCGGTCGGCGGGAACCCTGGGCTTCGAGGCCCTCCTGCCGCTCCTGCGGAGCCGATCCGCGGCGGAGGTGGAGGCAGCGCTGGACTCCTGGGTGGAGCCGGTGAACTGTGTGCTGGTTGCCGATACCAGCGGTGATGTCCGCCAACTGGTCGCCGGAAAGGTCCCCGTCCGAAGCCGGCACAACCGGGTCCGCCCTGTCCCGGCGTGGGCGGCGGACCACCAGTGGACGGGTGCGTGGGAGAAAATGCCCAGTTCCCATGTGCCTTCCCTGGCCGTGAACGCCAATGACCGAGATTCCGGCGGCGGGGAACTGCTGGGGCTTGAGTTCGCCCCGGCCCACCGCGCCCGGCGGATCCGGCACCTGTTGGAGGATCATGGGCCTGGGCTGGATGCAGCTGCCATGCAGCGGATCCACATGGACACCCATCTCGGTTCCTGGCCAACGCTCCGCGCCCTGCTCCGGGGATGCGGTTCGCTTTCTGCTCCGGCGGTTGCCCTCCGGGGGCGGCTGCTGTCATGGGACGGCCACATGGATGGAAACAGCAGCGGCGCCGGCGCGTTTGCGGCCTGGAGGTCTGCGCTGGTCCTCGCCCTGGCGCGCACGCCCAAACTGCTGCCCCTGGCCGAACCACACGGCCACTCCCCTCTCTTCGGTCCCTGGCTCTACGCCGCCTCACGTGTGGGCTTCGCCCTTGAAACACTGATCGCCGACGGCCCGGCAGCCGGCGTCGACGTCGCCGGGGCCGCACGGGAGGCGCTGGAGGAACTCGCAGCAGCAGCACCCACCGATACGTGGGGATCCAGCCATACTGTGCTGCCGCTGCATGCCCTGGACGAGCACGGCCCTCGCGGACTGGCGCCCACAGTCCCCCTCACCAGTTTGTCCGGGGATACCGGCTGCGTCCTGTCCACAGAGAGCCTGCCCGGGGTGACCGACGGGTCGTTCCGCGGACCGGTGGCCCGCTACGTCTGGGATCTGGTGGACCGGGCCGCGAGCCGCTGGATCGTCCCTTTCGGCGCCTCGGGACACCCCGACCACGAGCACTTCGCCAGCCAGCTGCCCCTTTGGGCTGCCGGTGACCTCATCCCCGTCATCACCGACTGGGAGCAGCTGACCAAGGAGAACCATGACCCACGCTGACACTGCCGTTCCGCTCTCCGTCAGGGACGCCGTCTACACGGAAGAGCTGCCTGGCCTGGGGCAGCTGAGGCTCATCCCGCTCGCTCCGGAAAGCGATGCCGACCTGCTTCACGGCTGGGTCACGGAGGACCGCGCGAGGTTCTGGGGCATGCAGTCCATGGGCCGGGACGAAGTCCGGGACATCTACCTGTTCGTGGACAGCCTGGAAACCCATCACGCCTATCTGATCTCCGTCGATGACGAACCCGCGGGACTGTTCCAGACGTACGAGCCGCTGCAGGATCCGGTGGCTGACGCTTACCCTGCGCGCCCCGGGGATACCGGGCTGCATCTGCTATTGGCTCCGGCTGCACGTCCGGTCCCGAACTTCACCGCCACCGTGCTCGCGGGCCTGATCCGGTTCCTGCTGTCCGACCCTGCTAAGGACCGCGTTGTCGCGGAGCCGGACGCCCGGAACAGCAAGGCGATCGGGCGGTTCGTGAGCTTCGGGTTCGAGGCCGGCGCCCAGGTACAGCTGGCTGAGAAGAAAGCACAGCTGGTATTCCTCACCCGCGAACGGTTCGAGTCCCGGAAGGGGTAGCGCCGATGCAGGCCATTCTTTTCCCCACAACGCACAACAGGGACTATCTGTACGGGCTGGCCAGCCACATCTGGATGGGCGACTGCCTGTTCCCCTCCGCCCACAACCGCCGGGACGCCTACGCCCTGCCGGCTTTCGACATCAACGGTCACTGGGTCTACCCGTCCCGGTACAACACGTATCTTTCGCCGCAGCTGCCCGTCTACGTCCTCGAAGATGAGTTTTTGGTGTCCACAGGCCACGGGCCGGAGGAGCCGGGGCTGCCGCTCTTCGAGATCCGCTGCATGTGCCTGCCTCAGCTGGAGGAGTAAACGCCCGGCCTATCGCCGGGCGTTCCTTCGCGCGATAGGTTGAGGGAATGACGGCAACCTACCGGTACGACGTGGAGGTCCTGCACCTGCTGGTCTCCCCGGCGCATGCTTATTTCGGGCGGGCCCGCGAAGGAGCCGCCGACGTCCCCACAACGGATGCGGACCGGGTGGAGCTCGTGGCCGGCAAAGGGATCGTGGGCGACCGGTTCTTCGGCAAAGCGGCGCACATGGACGCCGCCGTCACGGTGATGGCCGTCGAAGCACTGGAGTCCATCGCCGCTGAATTGGGAACGGCGCCTTTCAACCCGCTGCTGACACGGCGCAACGTGATCCTTCGGGGAGCGGACCTGCCTCCCCTGCTCGGCGGCGAATTTGCCCTCGAATCACGCGGCAACGTGGCGAGGTTCAAGGCAGGCCGTCCCGCTCACCCCTGCGCGTGGATGGACCAGATGCTCGCCCCGGGCGCCCACAAGGCAATGCGCGGACGTGGCGGCATCCGCTGCCAGGTACTAAGCGACGGCGTCCTGTACCGCGGGCCGGCGGTCCTGATCAGCCCGGTACTGCTGGACCCCGAACGCGCCGGTGCGCCCACGCTGCTCCGGCCTTCCCGACTGCCCTAGCGTCAGGCAACGACTCAACGTTGCTGTGCAGCAACATTTGGTGGGTAGGTTCGTCAGGGTCCGGAGGGCGAGGTACTTCCAGCGAAACGGCCTATACCTAGGTCTCCGGGAACCACACCTAGATATCCGCAAAATTCGTCTAATTTTGGAAAATCACTACGGGTTTTGACCACTTCGACCACCTAGAGGTGAACACGTCGCGCTATTTTCCTGTCGGGGGAACAACCACAGGCGGCGCGTTGCGTTGACCGGTTTGAGGAGCGACATCCATGAACAAGGCGTCGAAAATTATCGGAGCCGTCCTGGACGGAGTGGCGGCGGGACTGGCACTGTCCTTCATCCTGTGCGTGGCTACCAGCGTGATAGCCATTTCGACTGGTTCTCCAGCGACCCTACTGGGGATATTCAAAGCCACGGCCGGAACCGAAAACGGCGCGCTGGCCCTGCAATTCCAGCCTAACTTCTCCGGAATCATTGTCCTCATCGCCTTGACCGTGACGGTCAGCGTCGTGGCGGCTGTTCGAAAAAGCAAGGCATCACCGGGGCCATCCCGGCACCCAGGGTGATTGCTGCCGCCACAGTCGCCTGGACCGTGCTCAGAGCCTGGACTCGGGCGGGAAGGCGGCCAAGGACGGACTGAACAGCCACGAAACGCAAGCGGACGACGGCGGGAGGTTCCCGCCGTCGTCCGCTTGCGTTTGCTGCCTCTACAGTCTGTGGTGCTCCGGAACTGCCCACCGGGCGTCTCTTGCCCCGGATCTGCCTGCCGGGAGGCCAGCGTACGTCCAGACGCACGGCCGGCCTGAATCGCTGGGAAGGAGCTGACCTTCGAAGACCGAGATGCTCGCTCCCGCCGGGCTCTTCCAGACGCCGGTGAGTTCACAGTGCGCGCCGGTGGCCTGCTGCCGCGGCACTGACACGTTGACGACCCTGCGGGCCCGCTTCTCGGCCACGGGCAGCCTCCGCTTCACGATGCCGCTCCCGCCGGTTCCCGGTAGTTGCTTTCGGGAACATCGGTGATGAACATGTGCCCGGGCGCGTGGCTGATGGCGAAGGCCGGCCTGGATGCCATGACCGCACTCTGCGGTGTCACGCCGCAGGCCCAGAAAACAGGCACTTCCCCTGCCCTGATCTCCACGGCGTCACCGAAGTCGGGGCGGTTGATGTCTTTGATGCCCAGATCTTCGGGGGAACCGACGTGGACCGGGCTCCCGTGGACCTTGGGGACCTCGGACGTCACCCGGATGGCCGTGTCCACGAGTTCGGGCAGCATCGGTCGCATGGAAACCACCATGGGGCCGTGGATCCTGCCGGAGGGGATGCACTCGACCGTCGTGCGGTACATGGGCACGTTGCGGCCGGTTTCGGTGTGCCGCAGCGGAATCCCCGCACTTGCCAGCGCCGCTTCGAAGGTGAAGCTGCAGCCGATGAGGACGCCAACCATGTCGTCGCGCCAGACAGACGCAACGTCGGTAACCTCCTCAGCCAACTCCCCATCCACCCACACCCGGTAAGCGGGGATGTCCGTGCGGATGTCCGACCCCGCCGCGAGAGAACTTTCAAACTGCCCCGCCGGGATGATGTCGATGATCGGGCAGGCCTTGGCATTGAGCCGGCAGAACTCGATGAATTCGTCCGCGTAGTCTGCCGTGACCGCGATCAGGTTGGCCTGGGTGTAGCCGTCGCTCCAGCCGGAGGTGGGGGTGACCAGGCCGTTCCGGAACTTCAGCCGGGCGTCAGCGGGAGACAGTTGCGCGTGAGGCTGGCTCATTTGGACTCCACGAGTTCAGTGGAGGACTGCAGGTACTCCTCGTCCTCGGCAACGTTGGAGTCGCGGCCCAGGGCCAGACCCACCAGGGTCAGGACGCAGGCCACGCTGAGGTACATGGCCACCGGGATCCAGCTGTCATAAGTGCTCAGCAGGAGGGTGAACATGAACGGCGCGATGGCACCGCCGAGGATTCCGGCGAAGGTGTAGGCCAGTGAGCTGCCGGTGGAGCGGAGCCGCGGTGAGAACTGCTCGACGACGAACGCCGCCTGGGGTCCGTACATAAACGAGTGGCAGAGCAGGCCGAGCACGATGCCCACGATGAGCATGACCGGGGACCGTCCTTCGAGGACGATGAAGAACAGGTAAGCCCACACGGCGGCGCCGACTGCGGCGATGCCGTAAACCAGGCGGCGGTTGATGCGGTCGGAGATGGCGCCGGCAAGCGGCATGGTGAAGATCTGGAGTCCCGAGCCGATGAGCACGGCAACCAGTACCTGGCCGCGGTCGAAGCCGAGTTCCTGAATGCCGTAGGTCAAGGTGAAGACCGTGCACATCGCGTAGAGCACGTCGGGGCCGATGCGGCTGAGCATGGCGGCGATAAGGGGACGGCGCTGCGTGGCCAGCACTTCGCGGATGGGGGCCTTGGGCTTGTCACCGCGGGCTTCCATGGCCTTGAAGATGGGGGTGTCCTCGAGCTTGAGCCGGATCCAGAGGCCGAAGGCGACCAGCAGGGCGGAGATCAGGAACGCAATGCGCCAGCCGTAGTCCAGGAAGGCTTCCTCGGACAGCATCAGCGTCAGGATAGCGAGTGCGCCGTTGGCCATAAGGTTGCCGGCGGGCGGGCCGATCTGGGCAGCAGAGGCCCAGAATCCGCGGCGGTTCGGGTCGCCGAATTCACTGGAAAGCAGGACCGCACCGCCCCATTCGCCGCCGACGCCGACGCCCTGGGCGAAGCGGAGGAAGACCAGGATGGCGGGAGCGATGATGCCGATGTTGTCATAGGTGGGCAGCAGGCCGATGAGGAAAGTTGCGACGCCGATGAGCATCAGCGTGATGACCAGGATCTTCTTGCGGCCGATTTCGTCGCCGAGCCGGCCGAAGATGATGCCGCCTACGGGGCGGGAAATGTAGCCCACGGCGTAGGTGGAGAAGGCCAGCAGGGTTCCTGTTACGGGGTCCGAGGCCGGGAAGAAGATCAGCGGAAAGACGATCGCCGCTGCAGCGGAATAGACGGCGAAGTCATAGAACTCGAGCGCGGTTCCAGTCAGGCTGGCCGCGAATGCCTTGTACATGTCCTTGCGCCCCACCGGGGGCTTCGGGTCAACGGGGGCCATTGCTTGGGGAGTGGCCATTTGTTCCTCCATGGAGAGAGTGGATGTCATCCGCTGCGCGGATGTTCTGGTTGCCCGGTGTGCCCAGACTTGTTGCGTCGCAAGTCGGGGCAAAGGAGCGGTGAGGCGGCTGCCGTGAGTTTGATGCGGGAGTCGTAACTGCGATGATCGTTGGATTGTTGAACAATCTCCTTGTTGAACAATTTACGCGACGCAGATCACACCGTCAAGGGTTGATTCCCACTTGGTTCGCGAAAGGCCCGTTCCCGGGCGTGGCAAAAGGGAGCCCCCACCGAGGAGGGCTCCCTTGCTGCGGGCCGCGGAGTGGCTGCTGGGATTTACTTCGAGGCCATAGACCCGGCCGCGTGCACCGCGGCTTGGTGCTCTTCGGAGCGGTTGAGGTAGTCGGTCAGGCGCTCGGCGGCAAGTTCCGTTTTGCCGGCTTCGAGGGCTTGGCATATCTGGTCATTGTCCGCCAGCCAATGCTGGTAGAAACCGCCGTCAACCGACGCCTTGTGGAAGAAGAGGCGCATCTCGGCGAGCACCTGGGACATGATGGTGTTCAGCCTTTCACTGTCCGCCAGGGCCACGAGTGCCCCGTGGAAATGCTGGTTGGCGCTGCCGAGGCCTTCGTTGTCCCCGACGGCTGCCGCCCTTTTTCCTTCTTCAACTGCCGCCCGCACGGCGGCGATGCGTTCGGGGGTGCCGCCGCCACGGACGGCGCTCACTTCGATGGCGCGCCTGACTGTGTAGACGTCATGGATGTCCTTGGCGCCCAGGCTGGCAACGAAGACGCCGCGGTTGGGTTCGCGGACCAGGAGGCGCTCACTGACGAGTTCGGCGAAGGCCTCGCGGACGGTGTTCCTGGAGACGCCGAGTTCTTCGGAGAGGGCTTCTTCCTTGAGTTTCACTCCGGGCTGGAGGTCGCCCTCGGCGATCTGCAGCCGCAGTTCAGCGGCCACGCGGGTTGCCACCGACGGCACCGCCACACGCAGCCTGGACGCTCCGCCAGGCAGTACGCGGAAAGAGTCAGGTTCGGCATTCGGATTCAGGGTGGCCATACTCACGAATCTACACGAACGCCCCACAATCCTTTTGTTGGATTGTTCCCATCAGGGGCACGACAGCCGGAATCACGCTGTGAAATTGCATCCCGGTCCCGGAGCGCAAAACGACGGCGGGTACTGCACGCGCGTCCGCCGTCAGGGTGCGCTGAGGTGAATGCTGATGGCCGTTCCGCCGCTGGGGCTCTGCGATATTTCCAGGCGCCCGCCGTGGGCTGCCGCCACTCTGGCACACGTGGCCAGCCCCAGCCCCGTTCCGGCAGGATCTCCGTCCCGGTGCAGGCGAACCAGTGGTTCCATCACCCGGCGGCGATCAGCTGCGCGGATCCCCTTGCCATTGTCTTCCACGAACACGACGGCGCCGGAGCTGGTCCGCTGGCCGGTGATCCGAATGGCTGCGGGCACATCCGGGCGGCGGTAGGCCACCGCGTTTTGGATCAGGTTCTGCAACGCCACGCGCATCTGGCTTTCGTCAGCTTCGAAAACGAAATCCCCGCACTCGACCACTGCACCGGCCTCCCTCAGATTCAGGCTCAAGTCGTCGGTGACGTCCTTGACAAGGCTGGCCAGTGACAGCTGTGCCCTGGACACCGACCCGCCGATCGTGGCGAACGCAAGCAGTTCTTCCACCATGGACAGCATCCTGCGGGCACTGTTGCCCACGATGTGCAAATATTCAGCGGCCTCCTCGGGAGCCGGCTCACCTTCCATGGCACCCAGCTCAACGTAACCAAGAATGGAGGTCAGCGGATTGCGGAGGTCATGGCTGACGCGGCCGGTAAATTCCGCCAGCCTTTCATTGCTGTCCCTGGCTTCGTCAAGGGCATCTGCCAAGGCGCCATGGAGCGTGGTCACCCGCCGCGCAGCCAGCAGGCGGGTGTGCAGGACAAAGGGGTCCAGGGGTTTACTCACGTAGTCGTCGGCCCCGGCCTTCATCCCTTCCAGCACGTCTTCCTGGGCTCGGTGCGAGGTCAGCAGCACAACGTATGTATAGGAGCCGGTTTCGGCTGCCCGGATCGCACGGCACAGGTCAAACCCGTCGAGCCCCGGCATCATCAGGTCGCTGACCACCACCTGGGGGCGGCGCTCCTGGTAGAGCCGCCATGCAGAATCGCCATCCGCCGCCACGATGCACTCATGCCCGGACCTTTCGACGGCGGCCTTCGCCACAAGACGGGAGCCTTCGTCGTCGTCCACCACCAGCACTGTCATGGCAGCCGGGGAATCGTCCGGCAGCCCGGATATCTTTGCGGCCTCCCTGCCCAAGCGGGAGGATGTTACCCGTCCGCCCCACGAATCAATGGCCATTGGACCCTCCGACAATAACAATCACGATGCCCGCCCCATCATCGGTCAGCTTGTAGTGCCGCCCAAGAAACAGGCTAGCCGGAATTGTTCGGGTCGCAACTGGGACTGCACGAAACCTTTGGCGCCGATCCGCCTGTCGCTTGCCCGCGGTCAGATTGTAGGTAGACTGGGCTACCTACTTATCTTCCTCAGCCAGGACGGCAATGATCAGGAAACAGACCGCTGCACAGACCACACCGCCCAGGCGGCCTGCCCGTGACGCACTCCTCGACGCGGCCGCCAAGCTTTTCTATGCGTACGGCCTGACGGGGACGGGCATTGACACCATCACAGCCGAAGCAGGCGTGGCCAAGAAGAGCCTCTACAACAACTTCGCGTCCAAGGCTGACCTGGTCACCGCGTACCTGTACGCCCGCCATGAAGAGTGGCTGGGGCTGTACCGGGCAAGGCTGGAGAAGGCGGCGAACCCGAAAGACCGCGTTCTGGCCGTCTTTGATGCCTATGCGGACCACGCGGATCTGGCCTACGAGCATGGCTTCCGCGGCTGCGGCCTGCTGAATGCGGCCGCTGAACTTCCCGCCGGAGACCCCGGCCGGGAAGTGGTCCGGCGGCACAAGGAAGAAGTTGAAGCGCTGCTGTCCGGGCACCTGGCCGAGCTTCTGCCGGACAAAGCGGCGGACCAGGCAGCGGCCATGGCACAGCATCTGGCATTCCTCCTTGAAGGCTCCATGGTCCGCGCCGGCCTCGAAGGCAACGACAACCGTGTCCGGGAAGCGCGCCGGATTGCCGCTACCCTGATCGGGAACCTGTGAAAGCGCCGGGTTTTCAGGGAGCCACCTGGGGTGCAGTGTTTGTGCTCGCCGCGTCCGTTCTGTGGGGCACCACCGGCACTGCAGCCACCTTCGCCCCGGATGTCAGCCCGCTGGCGATCGGGGCAGTGGCCATGGGCTTCGGCGGCCTGCTTCAAGCTGCGATTGCCGCCCGTCCAATACTGACGTTCAGAGGTTCCCTGCGCCGCCGGTGGCGCACGTTGGCCCTGGGCGCACTGGCCGTTGCCATGTACCCGCTCGCCTTCTATTCGTCCATGCATTTGGCCGGCGTCGCCGTCGGGACCGTCGTCTCCATCGGTTCGGCACCCCTGGCGTCCGCCGTCATCGAGCGTGTGGTGGACAAAAGGCGGCTTACCCGCCGGTGGGCCGTCGGGGCGGTCCTTGGCGTCTCGGGCGCTGCGCTGCTGTGCCTGGCGGAATCTTTCGCGGAAGCAGGCCACCCGGATCAGCCACCGGGCGCCGAATTTTCGACGCCGGCAGGCATCGTACTGGGACTGCTGGCCGGACTGACCTACGCACTGTATTCCTGGGCCGCTCACCGCCTGATCAACACCGGCGCGCCATCACGCGCGGTGATGGGCGCCGTCTTCGGCGTCGGCGGGCTGCTGCTCATGCCTGTGCTGGTGGTGACCGGCGCTCCGTTCCTTGTGTCCTGGCAGAACTTTTCAGTGGGCGCCTACATGGCGGTGGTCCCCATGTTCGCCGGCTACGTCCTGTTCGGCTGGGGCCTGGCCCGCGTCCGGGCGAGCACGGCCACCACCGTGTCCCTTGCAGAGACGGTGGTGGCAGCTGTCCTCGCAGTGATCGTGGTAGGCGAACGCCTGCCTGCGCTCGCCTGGGGCGGTGCCGCCATGATCGCAGGCAGCCTGCTCATGCTGACCCTTCCGGCCCCGCGGATACGGACCAGGGCCAAGGCTTCTGACCGCACGCCAGTGCGTCAGTCGACCGACGATACATCCGCCGCAACCGCCGGCAGCGCCTCGGCAGGCTCCTCAGGCTTTTCCGGCGGCTCGGGCTTGTAGACCCACGCCACCAGTACCACCGAGATGATCATCAGCAGGAACCACGCCACCAGCTTCTCAAAGGGCACCAGCTGCCAGCCGTTCAGCTGGCTCGGATAGAGCCAGGCGCCGGACCAGGTGGCAATGTTCTCCGCAATCCAGATGAACAGCGCCACCAACAGGAAGGCGATGACCAGGGGCATGCGGAACTTCCGCCGGAAAACCCGGAAGTGCATCACGCAACGCCCAAAAATGATTACGACGGCGGCAAGCAGCACCCAGCGCGCGTCCCAGATGTAGTGATGGGTAAAGAAATTCACATAGATGCCTGCCGCCACGACCGCGGTGAACCACCTGCGCGGATACGTTGCGAAACGCAGATCGAAAAGCCGGTACACGCGCACCATGTACGAACCCACGGCCGCGTACATAAAGCCGCTGAACAGCGGAACGGCGCCAATGCGCAGGAAGCCTTCGGCCTCGTAGGACCAGGAGCCGACGTCGGTCTTGAACAGCTCCATCACCGTTCCCACAAGGTGGAAGAGCACAATCACCCGCAGCTCGCGGAGTGTTTCCAGCCGCGCAACCACCATCAGGACCTGGATAAGCACGGCGGCAATGGTCAGGAAGTCGTTCCTGGCCAATGCTGCTTCCTCGGGATACCACAGCCGGGCCGCCATCAACACGGCGAGCAGGGCTGCACCGAAAATGCAGGCCCATGCCTGTTTGAGGCCAAACACCACAAACTCGGTGAGCCTGGAGCGGAATCCTCCAGCCGCAGCGTTGTCGAGGAAACGATGTGCTCCGGCGTCGATCCGTTGCTCGAGGGACGTGAAACTGCGCATAGGGTTTTCGGTTCCTGACGCTTTAGGGTGATGGCTGGCTTCGAATGTATTGAGACTCAAAGCTACCTGCCCGCCGCCGTCCCCTCATCAGAGCCCTGCCGCTGGGGCCGATAGTCAACTTCCCGCAGCCGGAGACGCCCATGACCACCAGGGCGGCAGGTGCGCGTTCATGAAGTCCGCCCGTGGCCGAAGCTGAGGAGTACTTTCCCTGTTTCGGCGGAGTTGCGGGCGACGTCGAAGGCTTCGAGGGCCTGGTCCACCGGGTAGTCGTGGGTGATGACGGGGTTGATGTGCAGGGT
>NZ_JBBCBT010000033.1:0-16269 GCF_037203985.1 Pseudarthrobacter sp. CCNWLW217 | reverse complement strand
GGCCCGGAGCACTCCTACCTGGCCGACATCGGACGCGTCAGCTACGAGCCCATCACGGACAGCGAAGCCATGGAGGCCTTCCGCCTTCTCTGCCGCACCGAAGGCATCATCCCCGCGATCGAGTCCTCGCACGCCCTCGCCGGCGCCATCAAGGTGGGCCAGCGGCTCGCCGCTGAGGTCGGCGCCGCCGGGGCAGCAGACAAGATCGTGATCGTGAACCTTTCCGGCCGCGGTGACAAGGATGTGGCCACCGCAGCAGAGTGGTTCGACCTGCTGGACAAGGACTCCGCA
This sequence comes from Pseudarthrobacter sp. CCNWLW217, assembly GCF_037203985.1. Taxonomy (NCBI): domain Bacteria; kingdom Bacillati; phylum Actinomycetota; class Actinomycetes; order Micrococcales; family Micrococcaceae; genus Pseudarthrobacter; species Pseudarthrobacter sp. CCNWLW217. The sequence continues at coordinate 15,978 of NZ_JBBCBT010000033.1, read as the reverse complement.
GAGGCCGCTATCGGCAAGGAAGGGGAGCAGCTGTGACCGGCGCTCAGGACATCACCAGCATCAGCAAATCGGCAGTCGCCATCGACAAGGCCCGCGCAGAAGGACGGGCGGCCCTGATCGGCTACCTTCCTGCCGGGTACCCCACCGTTGAGGACACCATCGCCGCCGGCATCGCCCTGGCCCGGAACGGTGCCGACCTCATCGAGATCGGCATCCCGTACTCGGACCCGGTCATGGACGGTCCTGTCATCCAGGCTGCCACCACGGAAGCCCTGGCCAACGGATTCGCCGTCCGCCAGGTCTTCGACGTCGTGGCCGGCATCACCAGCCAGACCGACGCCGCCGTGCTGGTCATGACCTACTGGAACCCGGTAGTCCGGATGGGCGTGGACGAGTTCTCACGCCGCCTCGCCGAAGCCGGGGGAGCCGGCCTGATCACACCGGACCTCATCCCGGACGAGGCCGCCGAATGGATGGAAGCATCCGACAAGTACGGCCTGGACCGGGTGTTCCTGGTAGCGCCTTCGTCCTCCACCGAACGCATGAAGCGCACGGTGGAGGCGAGCCGAGGTTTTGTGTACGCCGTCTCGATCATGGGCGTTACGGGTGCCCGGTCCTCGGTCAGTTCGGCTGCCAAGGGCGTTGTGGCTGCGGCGAAGGAAGCCGGCGCCGAGCGCGTCTGCGTTGGCCTGGGAGTCTCGAACGCGGAGCAGGTGGCCGAGATCGCCGCCTATGCCGACGGCGTGATCGTGGGCACGGCCCTCGTGTCCGCCATCAGGGACGGCGGCGTTGACGCCGTTGCGAAGCTGACCAAAGACCTCAGTACCGGATTGACCAGGAAGTAGCCCCGATGCAGACCCTCCTCCACGCCGCGGCCATGGTGCCGGCCAGCATCCCGAGTCCGGACTGGTCCGGCTTCGACATCCCGCTGCCGTGGGGTTCGCTGCGCATCCACGCCTACGCCTTGTGCATCCTGGCGGGCATCATCGTGGGCCTGTGGCTCACGTCCGTCCGCTGGGCGCGGCGGGGAGCGCCGGAGGGCAGCGTCTGGGACATCGTCATCTGGGCCATCCCGTTTGGCATCATCGGCGGACGGCTCTACCACGTGGTGTCCTCCCCGGATGCCTACTTTGGTCCCGGGTTCGACGGCACAGGAGACCTCTGGCTGATCCCGCAGATCCAGCGCGGCGGGTTGGGAATCTGGGGCGCAGTTGTCCTGGGCGTGGTGGGCGCCTGGATCGGCTGCCGCCGGTCGGGTGTGAAGCTCACGGCGTTCCTGGACGCAGCAGCTCCAGGGCTGCTGCTGGCGCAGGCCGTCGGCCGCTGGGGAAACTACTTCAACCAGGAACTGTTCGGTGGGCCTACCACGCTGCCGTGGGGCCTGCAGGTCGATGCGGATAACGCCAACTTCCCAGCCGGGATGGCTGCCGAGACCCTGTTCCACCCGACGTTCCTGTACGAGTCGCTGTGGAACATCGCGGGCGTGCTGATCCTCCTGGCCCTGGACCGAAAGTTCCACTTCCGCCGCGGCCGGCTCTTCTGGGCCTACGCCATGTACTACACCCTGGGCCGGGTCTGGATTGAAGCCATGCGGATTGATGACGCTGAGCGGATCAACCTCTTCGGCATCACCGCGCGCCTGAATGTCTGGACCAGCATCCTGGTCTTCGTGGTGGCGCTGGTGGTCTTCGTCCTCTTGGGAATGAAGGGCAAACCCGTGCCGGACAGCGTCTACCTGGATGGCCGGGGTCCCGCTGCCGAGGGCCCGGAAGATGGCAACGAACCGGTCCGTGATACGGACCCTGTTGTCTCAGATAGTGAAGCGCGTGATAATCTCCCTGATAACCAAAGCGGTTCTGTGCGCCCTTCCACCCCAACGGAAGTGGAGCAGGAGACTTCGGCAGGCAGGCATTCCGTTACGGATTCGCCGGCAGCCGGGACCTCCGGCAGCAAAGCCACAGGAACCGCGCCGGAAGCTGGCAGTACCAAGTAGCAAGCCGGCAAGCAGGGTCGCAGAGCCACCGCTCGCAGCGCCCAACAAACCACAGCGTCGTGGCATCGGGACAGCCCGGACCAGCATAGAGCTGCTGGCCGGTCAAGCCCGGGTCGGGGGCCTGCGTAACTGTTAGTTCAGCAGGTCGTGCTGACCTACAATTTCCAGTAACTAACACTTTGTTGTGCCCATCACTTCCGGCGCCGACGAGTGGGGCCAACGGTGTCCCTTCCATACGCACGATCAGGAGGAAGGACGTCTCCCATGAGCCAAACTCTTCACACTCCCAGCTGGTCCGAACCGGACCAGCCTGAGGCTGCCATGTCGCCGTTCAAGCGCTTTGCGGCCCTGCCGGAGGCCCGTGGCCTGTACAACCCGGAGCAGGAGAAGGACGCCTGCGGTCTTGCGATCATCGCCACCCTGCGCGGCGAGCCCGGCTACGATATCGTCGACGCCGCCCTGACCGCCCTGCGCAACCTCGAGCACCGCGGTGCAGTGGGCGCCGACGAGGGCACCGGTGACGGCGCGGGCCTGCTGATGCAGATCCCCGACGAGTTCTTCCGTGCCGTCACTGAATTCGAACTTCCCGCGCCCGGCCAGTACGTGGCCGGTACCGCCTTCCTGCCTGCTGAGCAGCGCGAAGCCGATGCCGCCAAGGCAGGCATCGAGGGCCTCGCCGCCGACGAAGGCCTGACTGTGCTGGGATGGCGTGAGGTCCCCATCGTCGCTGACCTCGTCGGTGCCATGGCGCGTGCCTGCATGCCCTACTTCTCGCAGCCCTTCCTGGCCTCGGCTACTGGCGAGGAGTTGGACCGCAACGAGCTGGATTCCCGCGCCTGGCGGATCCGCAAGCGCGCCCAGAACAAGTACGGCGTGTACTTCCCGTCGCTGTCTTCCCGGACCATCGTCTACAAGGGCATGCTCACCACCGCCCAGTTGGAGCCGTTCTACCCTGACCTCTCGGACAAGCGGTTCAAGACCAAGCTGGCGATCGTCCACTCACGCTTCTCCACCAACACGTTCCCGTCCTGGCCGCTTGCCCAGCCGTTCCGTACCATCGCCCACAACGGTGAAATCAACACCGTCAAGGGCAACCGGAACTGGATGCGCGCCCGCCAGTCCCAGCTCGCCAACCCGCTGTTGGGGGATTCGCCCGAAGAGCTGTACCCGATCTGCACTCCCGGTGCATCCGACTCCGCGTCCTTCGACGAAGTAGCCGAACTGCTGTGGCTCTCCGGCCGCCCCATCACGCACTCGATCATGATGATGATCCCCGAGGCCTGGGAAAACCACGCCACGATGGATCCGGCACGGCGTGCGTTCTACGAGTACCACTCCCTGCTCATGGAACCGTGGGACGGCCCGGCCGCCGTGTCCTTCACCGACGGTAACCTGGTAGGCGCCACCCTGGACCGCAACGGCCTGCGCCCGGGACGCTACTGGATCACCGAAGATGGCCTGATTGTCTTCGCCTCGGAGGTCGGCGTGATCGACGTCGAAGCCTCCAAGGTGGTCAAGAAGGGCCGTGTTTCGCCGGGCAAGATGTTCCTGGTGGACACCGACGCCGGCCGGATCATCGACGACGAAGAGGTCAAGGCAGAGGTGGCTGCGGCCAACCCCTGGGCCGAGTGGGTCAAGGACAACCTGATCGACCTCAACGACCTCCCCGAGCGCGAGCATGTGGTCCACACGGCCGCGTCGGTGAACATCCGCCAGCGGACCTTCGGCTACACCACTGAAGAGCTCAAGATCCTGCTCGGCCCGATGGCCCGTACTGGTGCCGAGCCCCTGGGCGCCATGGGCTCCGATACGCCAGTGGCTGTGCTGTCCAAGCGCCCCCGCCTGCTGTTCGACTACTTTGTGCAGTCCTTCGCGCAGGTGACCAACCCGCCACTGGATGCCATCCGTGAAGAGCTGGTCACGTCGCTGACGTGTGCCATCGGCCCGAACGGCAACCTGCTGGACACCAAGCAGGTCCGCCAGCCGCAGGTTTCCTTGCCGTTCCCGGTGATCAACAACGACCAGCTCGCCAAGATCGCCAACATCGAAACGCCCGACGGCGACCGCGTGGCCATGAAGGTCCGTGGCCTTTACCGCCCCGAGGGGGGCGAGAACGCCCTGCGTGCCCGGCTCACCGAGATCTGCGAGCAGGTGTCCGGTGCGATCAACCGCGGCGTGCAGTACGTTGTGCTGTCCGACCGCGACTCGAACGCGCAGTGGGCTCCGATTCCTTCGTTGCTGCTGGTCAGTGCCGTGCACCACCACCTGCTGCGCAGTGCCAACCGCACCAAGACCGCCCTGGTGGTCGAGGCCGGCGACGTCCGCGAGACACACCACGTGGCTGTCCTGATTGGTTACGGCGCGTCCGCCGTGAACCCGTACCTTGCCATGGAATCCGTGGAACAGCTGATCACCTCCGGGGATGTTGTTGGGGTCACGCCGCAGGACGGCGTCTACAACCTGATCAAGGGCCTCGGCAAGGGCGTCCTGAAGATCATGTCCAAGATGGGCATCTCCACCGTGGCCTCCTACACCGGCGCCCAAACGTTCGAAGCCCTGGGCCTCGGACAGGAACTGGTGGACGAATTCTTTGCCGGCACGCACTCCCAGCTGGGCGGCGTGGGCCTGGACGTCATCGCCGCAGAGGTTTCCGCGCGGCACCAGATGGCCTACCCCGAAGGCGGCATCGAGCTGCCGCACCGCCCACTCCTGGGCGGCGGCGAATACCAGTGGCGCCGCGATGGCGAGCCGCACCTGTTCAACCCGGAGACGGTCTTCCGCCTGCAGCACGCCACGCGTGAGCGCCGGTACGACATCTTCAAGGCCTACACCAAGGGCGTGGATGACCAGTCCGAGAACCTGATGACTCTTCGTGGGCTCCTCAAGTTCAAGAACGACCGTCCCGCCGTGCCGTTGGAAGAGGTCGAGCCGGTCTCCAGCATCGTCAAGCGCTTCTCCACTGGCGCCATGAGCTACGGGTCCATCTCCAAGGAAGCCCACGAGACCCTTGCGATTGCCATGAACCAGCTGGGCGGCAAGTCCAACACCGGTGAAGGCGGCGAGGACGTTGACCGTCTGCTGGACCCGAAGCGCCGTTCTGCCGTCAAGCAGATCGCATCGGGCCGGTTCGGGGTCACCAGCCTTTACCTGAGCAACGCCGACGACATCCAGATCAAGATGGCGCAGGGTGCCAAGCCCGGCGAAGGCGGCCAGCTGATGGCGCAGAAGGTGTACCCCTGGGTTGCCCGGACGCGCCACTCGACTCCCGGCGTCGGACTCATTTCCCCGCCTCCGCACCACGACATCTACTCCATCGAGGACCTCGCGCAGCTCATCTACGATGCGAAGCGCGCCAACCCCTCGGCCCGTGTGCACGTCAAGCTCGTCTCCGAAGTGGGGATCGGCACGGTAGCTGCCGGTGTCACCAAAGCCAAGGCCGACGTCGTACTCGTCTCAGGCCATGACGGCGGCACGGGTGCCTCCCCGCTGAACTCGCTGAAGCATGCGGGTGTGCCGTGGGAGCTGGGTCTCGCAGAGACCCAGCAGACCCTGATGCTCAATGGCCTGCGTGACCGCGTCGTGGTGCAGGTGGACGGCCAGCTCAAGACCGGCCGCGACGTTGTTATCGCCGCCCTGCTTGGTGGCGAGGAGTTCGGTTTCGCCACGGCACCGCTGGTGGTGGAAGGCTGCATCATGATGCGCGTCTGCCACCTGGATACCTGCCCTGTGGGTGTTGCCACGCAGAACCCCGAGCTGCGGGCCCGGTTCACCGGCAAGCCGGAGTTCGTGGTCAACTTCTTCGAATTCCTGGCTGAGGAAGTCCGCGAAATCCTCGCGGAGCTCGGTTTCCGGAGCATCGAGGAGGCGATCGGCCACGCCGAGGTGTTGGACGCCCGTGAGGCGATCAACCACTGGAAGGCCGACGGCCTGGACCTGGACCCGATCCTGCACGGACTCGAGTTCGACGACGACGCACCCCTGCGCAACCTGACCTCGCAGAACCACGAGCTGGACAAGCACTTCGACCAGCGACTGATCACGATGGCCACCGAGGCGTTGACCGACCGCAGCCCGGTGAAGATTGCCGTGGACGTCATCAACACCGACCGCTCGGTGGGCACCATGCTGGGCCACGTTGTGACCAAGACGTTCAGCACCGACCTGCTGGCCACTGACACGATCGACATCACGCTGACCGGAACTGCGGGACAGTCGCTGGGCGCCTTCCTGCCCGCCGGCATCACGCTGCGCCTGTTCGGCGATTCGAACGACTACGTGGGCAAGGGCCTGTCCGGTGGACGGATCATCGTCCGCCCGGACCGCACCAACGTGTTCAAGGCCGAGAGCAACGTCATTGCCGGCAACGTGATCGGCTATGGCGCCACCAGCGGTGAGCTGTTTCTGCGCGGCCAGGTGGGCGAACGCTTCCTGGTCCGCAACTCCGGCGCCACTGCCGTCGTTGAAGGCATCGGCGACCACGGCTGCGAGTACATGACCGGCGGCCAGACGCTGATCATCGGCCGCACGGGCCGCAACTTCGGCGCCGGCATGTCCGGTGGCACGGCCTACGTGCTGGACCTGCAGACCACCCGCGTGAACAAGGATGCCCTGCAGTCCGGGGAACTCCAGCTTATGGAGCTCGACGCCGAGGACCGTGACATCGTCCACGGCCTGCTGGTCAAGCACGTCGAGGAGACGGAGTCGCTGCACGCCCAGCGGCTGCTCGAGAACTTCGACGACACCGCTGCCCGCATTACCAAAGTCTTGCCGCGCGATTACGCGGCAGTCCTGCAAACCCGTCTCGACGCCATCGAAGAGGGCCTTGACCCCGATGGCGAAGAAGTATGGTCTCGAATCCTGGAGGTGACCGGTGGCTGATCCACGCGGATTTCTGAAAGTACGCCAGCGTGAAACCCAGCCGCGACGTCCGGTTCCGGTCCGCATCATGGACTGGAAGGAAGTCTATGAGGCCCAGGAAAAGGGTGTCCTGAAGGCACAGGCCGGCCGTTGCATGGACTGCGGCGTTCCGTTCTGCCACCAGGGCTGCCCGCTGGGCAACCTGATTCCCGAGTGGAACGACCTCACCTGGCGGGATAAGGGCGAAGAAGCGATTGAGCGCCTCCACGCCACGAATAACTTCCCCGAGTGGACCGGCCGGCTCTGCCCGGCACCCTGTGAGGCGTCCTGCGTGCTGGGGATCAACCAGCCTGCGGTGACCATCAAGCAGGTTGAAGTGTCCATCATCGACGAAGCGTTCGAAAACGGCTGGGTCAACCCGCTGCCCCCGACGCGCCTGACGGGAAAGACCGTTGCCGTCGTCGGCTCCGGCCCAGCCGGCCTTGCTGTGGCACAGCAGCTGACCCGGGTGGGACACACTGTCGCGGTGTATGAGCGCGACGACAAGATTGGCGGGCTCCTCCGGTATGGCATTCCTGACTTCAAGATGGAGAAGGAGCAGGTTGACCGCCGCATCGAGCAGATGAAGGCAGAAGGCACCCGCTTCCGCACCGGCGTCGCCGTGGGCTCCGACGTCACGTGGGAGCAGCTTCGCCGCCGTTACGACGCCGTCGTCATTGCCACCGGTGCCACCGTGCCGCGGAACCTGCCCATCCCGGGCCGCGACCTCGACGGCGTGCACTACGCCATGGACTACCTCGTGCCGGCCAACCGCGTGGTGGCGGGGGAGACCATCGAGAACCAGATCCACGCCAAGGGCAAGCACGTGGTGATCCTGGGCGGCGGCGATACCGGTGCTGACTGCCTGGGCACGGCGCACCGGCATGGCGCAGCGTCGGTGACCACTCTCGCAATCGGCAAGCAGCCGCCGTCGGAACGTGCCGGACACCAGCCCTGGCCGACCTTCCCCACATTGTTCGAAATGGCCAGCGCCCATGAGGAAGGCGGCGAACGCACCTACCTCGCCTCCACCGTGGAGTTTGTGGGCGAAAACGGCAAGCTCACCGGCGTCAAGGTCGCCGAAACTGAATTCGTTGACGGGAAGCGGCTGCCCAAGGCCGGCACCGAACGGATCATCCCGGCGGACCTGGTGTTTCTGTCCCTGGGCTTCACCGGCGCCGAGCCGGCAGGAATCAGCGAGCAGGTCAACGCTGAATTCGACGGCCGCGGCAACGTGTCCCGCGACGGTTACTACATGACCAACACCGAGGGTATCTTCGTGGCTGGAGACGCCGGCCGTGGGCAGTCGCTCATTGTGTGGGCCATCGCCGAGGGCCGGGCCTGTGCGGCCGCCGTGGACAAGTTCCTCATGGGCAGCACCATCCTGCCCGCTCCGGTGGCTCCGACGGACCGTGCTATCGCGGTTCTCTGACACCCGTTCAGTTCGCCACGGGTTCACCTCCGCAACAACTTAATCCATGCAGCAAACTACTAGGGTAGGTATATGAGACGCGCAAAAATTGTGGCCACCTTCGGCCCGGCCATCGCAAGCTACGAGAACACCCTTGCGGTACTCGAAGCCGGCGTTGACGTAGCCCGAATGAACATGAGCCACGGCGATTACTCCGTGCATGACAACACCTATGAGAACGTCCGCAAGGCAGCGGCCGACCTGAGCAAGCCGGTGGCTATCATGGCCGACCTGCAGGGTCCGAAGATCCGCCTCGGCCGCTTTGTGGACGGTCCCCACGCCCTCTCCGAGGGTGACACCTTCACTATCACCACTGAAGATGTTCCTGGCACGAAGGACATCTGCTCCACCACGCTGAAGAGCCTCACCGAAGACGTCAACGTGGGCGATGCCCTGCTGATCGACGACGGCAAGGTAGCGCTGCGCGCCATTGAGGTCGACGACGTCAAGGTCGTCGCCACCGTGACCGTGGGCGGTATGGTGTCCAACAACAAGGGCATCAACCTGCCCGGCGTCGCCGTCAACGTTCCGGCGTTGAGTGAGAAGGACGAGGACGACCTCCGCTGGGCCATGCGCCGCGGCGTCGACCTGGTTGCCCTCTCGTTCGTCCGCGACGCGTCCGACATTGTCCGCGTGCACGAGATCATGGACGAAGAAGGCCGCCGTGTGCCGGTCATCGCCAAGATCGAAAAGCCGCAGGCCGTGGACCAGCTCCACGAGATCATCGACGCGTTCGACGCGATCATGGTGGCCCGAGGCGACCTCGGCGTGGAGCTTCCGCTGGAGGAAGTGCCGATCGTTCAGAAGCGCGCTATTGAGCTGGCACGCCGCTGGGCCAAGCCGGTCATCGTGGCCACCCAGGTCCTCGAATCCATGATCGACAACCCGCGCCCCACCCGTGCAGAGGCCTCTGACTGCGCCAACGCCGTGCTCGACGGTGCAGACGCCGTTATGCTTTCCGGCGAGACCAGCGTGGGCAAGTACCCGATCGAAACCGTCAAGGTCATGGCCCGGATCATCGAATCCACCGAGGTCCACGGCCTGGAGCGCGTCCCCCCGCTGGGCACCAAGCCCAAGACCCGTGGCGGCGCCATCACCCGTGCCGCCGTCGAAATCGCAGACCAGCTGGAAGCGAAGTACATCTGTACTTTCACCCAGTCCGGCGATTCCGCACGCCGGCTGTCCCGCCTGCGTCCCATCAAGCCGGTCTTCGCGTTCACCCCGGTGGAGCACGTGTGGAACCAGTTGGCGCTGACCTGGGGCATCCAGCCGGTGCTGGTACCCATGGTGGGCCACACTGACGAGATGACCGCCCAGGTTGACCGCAGCCTGCTGGAAATGGAATTGGTGGACGACGGCGACCTCGTGGTCATCGCTGCCGGTTCCCCTCCCGGAAAGGCTGGCTCCACCAACTCGCTGAAGGTCCACAAGGTGGGCGACCTCGCCGACACCACTGGCCCGGGCGAGGCAGCCGGGAACAAGGAAAAGCTCGGCCCGTGGCCGGAAAAGAAGAAGAAGTCCTAGGCTTCTAGGTAGGACAACAGGGGGAGGATCCTCGCCGGCCGGCGGGGATCCTCCCTTTTTTCGTTGGCTCTCATTGGCGGTGCGGCCAACGAAAAGGACCCCTGCCGGTTGGCAGGGGTCCTTTTCTTGGCTAGGTGCTAGTTGACCTGGTTGATGATGGTCTCGGCAACCTCGCGCATGCTGAGACGGCGGTCCATGGAGGTCTTCTGGATCCAGCGGAAGGCTTCCGGTTCAGTGAGGCCCATTTTGGTGGTCAGCAGGCTCTTGGCGCGCTCTACGAGCTTGCGGGTGGCGAACTGCTCCTGGAGGTCAGAGACCTCACTTTCGAGGGCCTTGATCTCCTCGTGACGGGAGAGTGCGATCTCCAGTGCCGGGATGAGATCCGCCGGGGTGAACGGCTTGACCACGTATGCCATGGCGCCGGCGTCGCGGGCCCGCTCCACGAGTTCCTTCTGGCTGAACGCGGTCAGCAGCACAACAGGGGCGATGCGGGCCTTGACGATCTTCTCGGCTGCCGAGATGCCGTCCATCACCGGCATCTTTACGTCCATCAGGACGAGGTCCGGCTTCAGTTCCTCTGCGAGCTGTACGGCCTTCTCGCCGTTGTCCGCCTCGCCTACAACCTCATAGCCCTCACCGCGCAGGATCTCGATGATGTCGAGGCGGATGAGGGTTTCATCTTCAGCCACAATGACGCGGCGCGCCGGCTGGGACGTGGGGTTTGACTCCGTCTGTTCAGTCACGGGATCTCCTTGGAAAGGTACGGCGGGAACATCACTATCTTAGGTGCGCCCGCGGCCGTACTTTGATCTGCATGGTCGTTTGCGGCGTCGGCGGCGCGATTCTGGAATTCAGCCTATCTGCATGTAGAGTAATTCCGCGTACGTGAAGTGATCGCGTTGCTCACAATCAGCTGTGGGCGTACCCTGTTGCTTCATGTATTCCGCGCCCGAGTGGCGGAATTGGCAGACGCGCCGCACTCAAAATGCGGTATCGAAAGGTGTGTGGGTTCGAGTCCCACCTCGGGCACGTGTTTTCCCTGGTCAGAGGGGTTCTTGCATTAACGTGTGTACAAAGCTTGGGGTGGCGTTCCTATGACGCTGGTGCGCGGGCTGTGGCCTGGCTGCCGCGGAGCCTTTTCAGGTCTGTGGGATGGCGGGTTCAAGTCACTGGCTAGTGGGCTTCCGCCTGCTGGGATTTGGGCTATCCGTCCTCTTTCTGGTTTGTTCTGATGGACGTTTTGGCCATCACTCATTCATGGCTGGAGGTTCTGCTGACGACATGACCAAGCGGAATTCGTTGCAGTTTTCCGTCCATTAGTTGCTTCCCTGTGGACCCAAGCATGGACGCAGCAGGCGTTTTGTCCGGTCAAAGGGGGTGTGGACTCTGTCGACACTTAAGTCTGCTTTATGCCACTCATGCTGTCTCGGTCCGGGAGCAGGTGCCTCATGTTGAGACGGGCAAATCGTCCGGGCCCCGGGGGTCTCTGGACACCCGCTCAGGGGAAGATCGTGCTGCCGCCAATGGCCGTACGGCGAGAGGTCATGAGCGAACGTACAAAAGTAATGCGCGCACACGACCTGAAGGCTCAGGCACTCAACCAGCCGCCCTCGTGAAGGTCATCAGGCCCAGTCGCGCCACGGTGTACAGGTAACTGACTATGGAGGATATGGAAGCCCGGAAGCCCCTTAAGTTGCCCGGACGATTGAGTCCCCAAGATCCGCTGGGGACAAGCGAGACTCAGTCAGAAGCGGGCAGACAGCTGGCTCTTCCGGCATCAATGGGCCTCTAGAGGCATGTGGCAGGGCCGAGTTCAGCCGTGGGAGTGGGCCGGTAGACCAGCTTTTTGTATGTGGCCGTCCAGTGTCAAGGTTCTCGATCAGCTCGAGATCAAAGTCTTGCGCATCACGAAAATTGGGCGCATTCCTGTCTGACCAGTGATCACAGGGAAGATCGTCACCTGTAGGGCGCAGCGGTCACGCTGATGGCTGCGGAATGGTGACCTGTCCGCGGGCGCCGTTCCTCGAGAACCAGCTGATCGTCCTGCAAGGCAGTAGTACCTGATCCCGTGCCCATCACGGCGGGGATCCCGGACTCGCGGGCGACGATGGCGGCGTGGAAGGCAATCCCGCCGGCGTCCACCACAACGGATGCTGGGCGCTGGAACAGCGGGGTCCAGGATGGTTTTGTGTACGGGCAGACAAGGATTCGCCGCTGCGAGCGACCCGAATTCGTCCGGTCCGTGGATGATCCTTACCGTTCCCTGCTATTTCTCCGACTGGGGCGGGGCTTGTTCCATGATGTCTCCCACCCAAGGCAGGTACCCCCGGTGGAACACCATTCCTTCGGGTAATCCCTTGATGGACACCTCGGATCCGGAAATGTCGATGTTGATTCGCCCGGCACCCATCGGCGCGTTGGTGATATGCAGGTCTCCGTATGACTCAGGGAGGACAGGATCCATCCAGACTCCGCCTAGGGAAACGTCCGGGTCATAGCGCATCAAGGTTGATACCAGCATGATGGGTGTGGTAGCCGCCCAGGCCTGCGGTGAGCACGCTGTCGGGTAGGGTACGGGGGCGGCGAACTGCTCCCGGCTGAAGCCGCAAAACAATTCGGGAAGCCGGCCCTCCGAAAATTCAGCTGCCTCCAGCAGTGCCGTGGAGATCCGCTGCGCCTCCGCGACGAAGCCGTAGCGCATAAGGCCCACTTGAATGACCGCATTGTCATGAGGCCAGACCGACCCGTTGTGGTAGCTGGCGGGGTTATATGCATCCATGTCGGTTGCCAGCGTGCGCACTCCCCAACCACTGAACATCTCGGGGGACATCAGCCGCTCAACGACCAGCGGCGCCTTGTCCTTGTCGATGATGCCGGTCGTTAGGCAGTGGCCCATATTGGAGGCGCAGGCATCGACGGGCCGCTTGTCGCGGTCCAGCGCGATGGCGTAGTAGCCCTTGTCCGGCAGCCAGAACCGTTCATTAAACTGCCGCTTCAGTGTCGCCGCGTGCTCCCGCAGGTCGGCGGCCTTGGCTAGGTTGCCGGCGTCGTGCGCCATCCAAGCGGACGCCAGGTAGGCGCCATAGACGTAGCCCTGCACCTCGCACAGCGCAATCGGCGGCTCCGCCAAAGTTCCGTCGGCGAAGTTGATCCCATCCCATGAGTCCTTCCAGCCTTGGTTGACCAAACCTCGATCATTGAGGCGCGCGTACTCGATAAAGCCGTCTCCGTCTTTGTCCCCGTATTCTCGGATCCAGTCCAACGCCCGGTCCGCGTGGGGCTGGAGCGCGGCCATGGTCTCCTTGGCGAAACCCCACCTGCTCACCTCGCCGAGCACCATTAGAAACAACGGCGTGGCGTCGACGCAGCCGTAGTAAACAGACTTCCCGCCCAAGGCCAGTCCGCTGGAAGCGTCCAGTCTTACCTCGTGCAGGATCTTCCCCGGTTCCTCCTCGCTCATGGGATCCACCACACTGCCCTGCCGGTCGGCCAGCGTCTGCAGCGTGCCCAAGGCCAAGGACGGATCCACAGGAAGCGCCATTAGGGAGGCCCACAGCGAGTCCCGTCCGAAAAGGGTCATGAACCACGGCGCCCCGGCAGCCACAACTACACGTTCTGGATGCTTCGGATCCTCGATCCGCAGGGCACCCAAATCGTCGTAGCTGCGCCGCAGGGTCCGCTCGATGGAACGGTTGCCCATTTGCACCACTGGGATCTTCGCCACCCACTCCTGCCGACGGCGGTCGCGCGCGGACAACCCGCCCGCCCCCGGATGCTCAAACGGTACGGCAGTGTCCTTGCCGTCGACTGTGGGCACCACGCTCAGCAGCGTGGTCCAGTCGCCGAGCCGGGGGACAGTGGTCCGGTAGGTTACCTTCTCTTCCGTCACAGTGGAGCCGTGGGCATTGATCACGACGCCCTTGCGAACGTCCCGCCAAGCGGCCCGAATGATCAGCGAATCTCCATCCAACTGCCGGGTTTCGTCCCATTGTCGCTGGATCCGCGCCTCCTTGACTTCGAAGAGGTCCGCGAAATCCGAAGCGATGGTCAGTTCGACCACGCAATCGGCTGGCTGCCTGGAGTAGTTCCGGACCGTGATCTGCTCCAGGATGCCGGCGCCGACTTCCCGCAGCCGCTCCACGATCAGCGGGCTGTCTGCGTACCCATCCATGCGTGGAACGCGACCGGCGAACAGCGCCCGATACGGCTCCGTGGTCTGCGCAGCCAGCGGCTCAAGCGGCTGACCATTCACGGTCAGATTCCAGCGGGACAGGATGCGCGTGTCCTCGTAGAAAACACCGTGCGGGTATTCGGGAAGGATGTCTCCGTTGGCCGCGGAAATGCAGAAGTTAGACCCTTCAACCAGTGTGAGCGCTGCACCCAGTGGCCCAGCCCCCGTGTCAGCGTTCCATCCAGACATCCCCGGCTCCTTCATGGATAGACCCCGGTGCGCGTAGGTCCAGATATCTTACGTCTGCTGCCGACCAACGCCGCCTTCAGCTCGACGCTACGCTTGTCCCCACCCCGCCGCTAGCCCTGAGTTGATGAGCGAATGCCAGTACCCGTGGTCTCCGCAAGAGGGTACCAGGGCCGTGCGCGAGCATAATGACCAAGCCCTAGATGCTCGTAACAGAGCGAGCCTAAGCCTGGCTTCATTTGCGTCAGCGAAGTCGCCGAGAGGGCTTGCCGTTTGGAAAAAGCCGCCTCGGAAGAGGTTTATGTCCCATGGTTGCTACCGCCCCGGACGCCGGTGATTCGGCAAGCAGCTGGTGCTCTTCGGGTCGAGAGGAGCGAAGTGGTCATCACACCAACTGAGGGCATCTCGATGGCCAGCGTCGCGTCTACCGCTACGGAAACAAGTTGAAAAATGTTTGAAAGCCTGAGGCCCCGGCCATCCGGCCATTGGCCGCAGGTACATGCTGCATTCGCTCTGATGGATCTTGTTGCTATCCAAAAAGAGCCCTTCGCTAGGGCGGGAACTGGCGTCTGCAGCTGTCTCAAAGTGACACGCTTTGTCCCTCGCTCCCGGTTCCATGCTGGAGGAGACCCTTTAAATCTAAAAGTTTGGTGAGGTGATCAGAATGATGAACCGGGAGCTTGCGCACGGTCGGCACCTCGAGTGGGGGCTGCGCGCGAGTGAGCGATGCAACCCGCAGGGGGCCTCCGACGGCGAGCCGCCACAGAGCAAGCAGCGCTTGGGGTTGAGGAAGCCCATTGGGCCGTGGTTGCCTCCTTCCAACGAATCGATGGTGTCAGTTGTCCGCCATGTCGACGGCATTTGGCCGGACACCATGGCGGCCGTGGCCTGACACGGTGCGGCGGGACGCGGATAAAAAGTAATGCCTGCGCGTGGTCAAGGGCTACACCCACTGTTGAGTTTGGCGCCGCTGGGTGGGTCCGACTAGCCGCTTTCGGGGTCTACCTCATAGCGACTTCTATCGGAGGTCAAGCTGCTGCACACAAACAGTTCCTATTTACAGATCAAGGTGAAAGCGATGAAGGCTCGAGAAGCTCACAGGGGACAGAGAAAGCATGCTGCGCTTTCCGACTGGCGAGAACTGCAGGACGGTGAACGAGTAAACATTTTAAGGAATGCAAGGATCGTTGCCCAGGGTCGAGTGGAAGAAGTCTCGGAAAGCGGGGGAGTGCTGTGGATCGTGAATGACCAAGCCGAAAACCAGACATTTCTCAAGTCGGACGGGGTTTTTGTTCACAGGAATTGATGGGGATCGAAATGAAGGTACCACCGCGCGACCGCTGCCAGCAGACCATGATTAACCGCGCCATGGCGGCGATGTTCGAGGGCGGTGCCAAAATGAACGTCGTCAACATCGAGCCCGCATCGTTGAAGACGCCGGTACGGTTTGCCGTTGTGACGTTCGAGCGCGTCCGGCCGATATTGCGCCAAGGGGCGGTGTGTCCCGCGTTTCAGATCCGGACATGATCGATCAACATCGTCATCCGTCCCAATCATGGTCAAGGCTCGCAGCGGGAACTTCGTCGACATTAGATAGGACAAGTGAACAGGATGGTGAGACTGATGGCCGAAGCGCCGACAGCCGGCTCTGACGAAGGCTCGGTGGATGCATTCCTG
>NZ_JBBCBT010000032.1:0-22870 GCF_037203985.1 Pseudarthrobacter sp. CCNWLW217 | reverse complement strand
GCGTTCGGCGACCTCCGGGTCCAGGTTGTTCATCAGCATCCGCAGCGGAGCTTCCGTCTGCCAGCTCTTAGCGGTCAGCTCAGTGCCGCGGGCTGCTTTAACCGGGCGGGCACCGGTAGTGAAATCGGCTTTCAATGTATTGCTCCTAATATCTTGCGCGGGCCTAGACCAGATTCTTGGACTTGAGCCAGTCCTGGGCGATCTCGCCGATGTCCTCGAACTTCGCCACGCGGCCGTTCATCTCGATGAGGTCTTCCGTGGTGAGCGCGGCCGAGACTTTGTCCAGGACCTCCTTGACGGTGGCCGTGGACTTCTTCTCGTTGATGACCGGGACGATGTTCTCGGACAGGAAGAGGTTCTTGTCGTCTTCGAGCGCAACCAGGTTGTTGGCGGCCAGCGCCGGGTCGGTGCTGAAGAGGTCGGCCACCTGTACCTGGCCCGAAAGAAGGGCGTTGAGCGTCAGCGGGCCGCCGGCGTCGAGCGCCGAGAACTCCTTGAACTCCAAGTTGTAGACGGACTTCAGGCCGGCGACGCCGTTAATGCGGGTCTTCCACTCCGGGGGGCCGCCCAGGACGAGTTCCTTGGCCGCGGGCTGGAGGTCGCTGATGGTCTTGAGGTTGTGCTTCTCGGCTGTTTCCTTCTTGACAGCCAGGACATCCTTGTCTTCTGCTTCGGAGGCCGTCAGCATGGTCAGCCCGGACGGGACCTTGGTGGCCAGTTCCTTGGCGACTTCTTCGGAGGAGACTGCCTTGGTCGACGAATCAAGGTACTGCAGGAGTGCTCCGCCGTATTCGGGCATGAGGTCGATGGAACCGTCCTTGAGTGCCGGGATGGTGACTTCGCGGCTGCCAATACTGGGCTTTTCGGTCACCTGGACGCCCTTGGACTTGAGGGCTTCGGCGTAGATCTTGGCGATGAGCTGGCTTTCGGGGAAGTCCGCGGAGCCGACAATGATGCTGTCACTCGAAGCAGCGGCCTGGGTGTTGGAGCTGCTCATGGGATCCCCGCCGCAGGCGGTCAGGGCCAAGGCTGCAGTAGCCGCGAGGGTGATGCCGGTCAGGTACTTTTTCATGTTAATGGCTCTCTGGGGAGGCTGGCGCGGGGCATGCAGCGGCCAGGTTGGGGTGGGTCGGGTTGCCGGACGGCGGTTGGGATGTTGCGTGGGGTGGTGAGTCAGACCGTAGCGGGGATTTGCACGGTGTCGGCCGCAGCGGCCGATTTGATGGTGCGTCGGGTCAGTCCTGGTGAGACGATCCGACGCGTGATGAAGGCAAGTAGCTGGTCGAAAACAAGGGCCATCAGGGCCACGAGCACGGCGCCTGCAACCATCTGGCTGTAGTCGTTCTGGGCCTTGCCATCGATCAGCAGGCGGCCGAGTCCGCCGAGCGAAATGTAGGCGGCGATGGTCGCCGTCGAGATGATCTGCAGCAAGGCGCTTCGGACACCGGACAGTACCAAGGGGAGCGAGCAGGGGAGCTGAACATCCGTGAGAATCTTCATGGTGCGAAAGCCCATGCCCTTGGCGGCGTCGACGGCGGCAGCATCCACGGCGCGGATGCCGGCATAGGTGTTGGTCAGGATGGGCGGCACCGCGAGCAGCACCAAGACGATAAGGCTCGGCAGGATGTAGCCCATCTTGGACGGGAAGGCCGGTGAGATCAGCAGGACCAGCAGGATCAGCAGTCCCACGCTGGGGAGGGCGCGGAGGGCATTGGCCAGGCCGGCGATCATGAAGACGCCTTTGCCGGTGACACCGATGTAGACGCCGAGCGGAACCGCTATCACGGCCGCGATGGCGAGGGCGATGAGCGAGTAAACGAGGTGCTCACCGATCAGGTTGGGGATGCCGTCGGCACCGGTCCAGTGCGCGGGGTCGAACAAGTAGTTGATCATGCTGCCACCACCTTGGGGGTCCACGGTGTCAGCCACCGGTTGAGGAGGATGATCAGTCCGTCAATGATCATGGCCAGGACCACGCAGAGGATGATTCCGGCGATGATCGGGGTGAAGAACCGTAGCTGGAAGCCCTGGGTGAAGAGCGAACCGAGCTGGGGGATGCCGAGGAGTGCAGCCACTGACACGAGGCTGACGTTGGAGACCGCTGCTACGCGAAGGCCGGCGGCGATCACCGGCACGCCGACGGGAAGTTCAACTTTCAGGAGGCTCTGGTAGCCGCGGTAGCCCATGGCCTTCGCCGCCTGGACGGTATCTTCGGGAACGGAATCCAGGGCATCGGCAACCACTCGGACCAGCAGCGCCACTGTGTAGATGGTCAGCGCGGCCACGATGTTGATGGGGTCCAGGATCTTGGTGCCCAGCACCAACGGCAACAGGACGAACAATGCAAGCGAGGGCACGGTGTAAAGCAGGCCCGCGATGCCTACCAGGAGGGGGTAGATCCGGCGGCTGCGGTGTGCCCACCAACCCAAGGGCAGGGCAATCAGCAGGCCAAGGATCAGAGGGGTGACGGCGAGCAGCACATGCCAGCCGAGCAGGAACACAATATTGTCGAACTGGCGGCCCAGCCATTCAATGTTCATCGGGCCGTCTCCAGATGTGGTTCGGCCTCGATGGCCTTGACGATGTCGGACGCAGTTACCGTGCCGATGAGTTCACCGCGGTCGTTGACGACGACGCCGCGGCGGCTGGGGGAGGACAGCGCTGCGTCCAGAAGCTGGCGCATGGTCCCGGCCGATGTCGCAGACGTGCCGCTGAGGTTCAGGTGCTCCCGCTTCAGCTCGCCGACTACCAGCTCGGGCTGTGCCCAGCCAAGCGGTTTTCGTCCGCCGTCGACTACCAGGACCCATGCCCCGGTGGCCCTCGCACGCGCCTCCGCGGCGGAGTCTCCGAGCTGGACCACGGCCTCTTCGCTCACCGTCACGGCTCCGGCCACATTAGTGAAGCCCAACGAACGGTAGCCCCGGTCGCGTCCTACGAAGTCGGCTACGAATTCGTCTGCCGGAGAAGTGAGAAGCTCTGACGGCGTGGCCATCTGGGCGAGCTTCCCGCCGACGCGCATCACAGCCACCTGGTCCCCGAGCTTGAGGGCTTCGTCGATGTCGTGGGTAACCATGATGATGGTCTTGCCGATTTCTCGCTGGAGGCGGAGGAACTCGTCCTGGAGCTGCGCCCGGACCACCGGGTCCACGGCGCTGAACGGTTCGTCCATCAGCATGAACGCAGGGTCCGATGCCAAGGCGCGGGCCACCCCAACACGCTGCTGCTGGCCGCCCGAGAGCTGCCAGGGGTAGCGCTTGGCGAAGTTCGCCGGAAGGCCAACGCGCTCCATGAGCTCAAGGGCCTTCTTGCGTGCTTGCTGCCGGCTCTCGCCGAGCAGCAGCGGCATGGTGGCTACGTTGTCCACGATGGTGCGGTGCGGGAAAAGCCCGGCGTGCTGGATCACGTAGCCGATCCTGCGGCGGAGCAATGCCGCGTCCATCCCGGAAGTGGGCTGGTCATCAAGGTAGATGGTTCCGCTGGTGGGTTCGATGAGGCGGTTGATCATCCGGAGCGAGGTGGTCTTCCCGCAGCCGGACGGGCCGACAAGGATGGTCAGCTTGCCGGTGGGGGCTTCGAGGTCCAACCCGTCCACGGCCACTGTCCCGTCCGGGTAAGTCTTGGTAACGCTTTCAAACCTGATCATTTTGTATCCATGCTTTCCAGGGGCTTTCCATGGTCTTCGGAGGGCGTATTGAGAATGGTTTTGGCCACTGTCGCCAGGTCCTCGCCGATTGTCATTGCCTTCGTTTCATCCAGCCTGTAACTGGGCGCCACGATGCTCAGGGCAGCCACGGTCCGGCCGCCCATGATGACTGGGGCGGCAACGGCCGTCACATCGTCTTCAACACCGCTTCGCATGATGGCGAAGCCGCGTTCGGACTCGCCGCCGGTGAGGACCTTGCCTGCGGCCGATCCCTCCAGCGGGATGCTCCTGCCGACCCAGCTGGCATGCCGGATCGAGTGGGTTCCTTCAACTATTGCTATGTAGATTCCGGTGTCCCCAGCGCCGGGAATGCTGAGATAACAGGACTCCCCGAACTTTGCGACGAGTCCCTTCATAGCCGGAGTGCACAGGGAGACCAAGGACTCGTGGCCCAGGGCCAGTGCACCGAGTTGGATGACGCTGGCACCCGGCCGGAAGTTTCCGCCCGGGTCCCGTGAAACGAACCCGCTGGCCTCGAGCGTCCGGAGCAGGCGCAAGGCCGTGCTGGCGGACAAGTCAACCACCCGGGCTGCGTCACTGAGGCTGATGGCCCCGTCTGTACACACAGCGCTCAAAAGCGCCAGGGCCCGTTCCACTGTCCGGGTTGAAGAATCTGCAGCCACTGGTTGACCCGCTTTCGAGTGGTCCGAATCACTATCTCTTGCCACTAAGTAAAAACCAACTTTCATTCGATGACAATAGGTCCGGCCTACATTTCACACGCTCTTCACAAAATCCAGGTTGACCGGCCCCTGGTGGGACGATCACGTTTCCGGCATGTTGCGGGCCTGTTAAGTGTCGGCGGCATTCCTCCCGAGGCCTTGCCATGCAATGGAAACTGGTTTTTACTTGGTGGCAGTTCGTACTAATCGGAGGCACATGTGGAAACCGTCAACCAGCTCCTTGACTCCATCAAGGACGTGGGCCGCGACGCGGTCCGCGGAGGCTATTCCCGGGCCGTCTACTCGACGGCGGAACTCGACCTTCGGGCGTGGTTCATCGACGAGGCGCGCCAGCGTGGCCTGGATGTCGAAACTGACCGAAACGGCATCATCTGGGCGTGGTGGGGTCAGCCCCAGGACGGCGCACTGGTTACCGGCAGCCACCTTGACTCCGTCCCCGGCGGAGGGGCCTTTGACGGCCCGCTGGGGGTAGCTTCCGCGCTTGCCGCCGTCGATCTCCTCAAAGCCCGGGGAGTGCAGCCGCGCCGCTCCCTGGCCATCACCGCCTTCCCCGAAGAGGAGGGCTCCCGCTTTGGAGTGGCCTGCCTCGGGTCACGCCTTCTCACAGGAGCCATCGACGTCGACAAAGCGCGGAACCTCCGCGACGCTGACGGCAACACGTTCGCCGACGTCGCCCGCGCCAATGGCCTGGACCCCCGCCACATCGGGCCGGATCCACAGGCGCTGGCGCGTATCGGTGACTTTGTCGAACTTCATGTGGAGCAGGGAAAGGGCCTCGGAGCGCGCGGCCCGGCCATCGCCGTCGGAAGTTCCATCCTCGGCCATGGCCGCTGGAAGCTGAGTATCAGCGGCCAGGGCAACCACGCCGGGACTACCCTGATGGAGGACCGGGCGGATCCGATGGTGGCTGCCGCGCAAATCATTGTGGCCATCCGGCAGGCCGCCGCCCGCCAGCCCGATGCACGCGCCACGGTGGGGCGCCTCATCCCGGTGCCGGGCGGAACGAACGTTATCGCCTCCCGCGTGGACATGTGGCTGGACGCCCGCCACCCGGACGACGCCGTCACGGCCAGGCTCATCGAAGCAATCCATGGCAGGGCCCAGCGGCTGGCAGCCGAAGAAGGGTGCACGGTGATGTTGACTGAGGAGTCCTACAGCGAAACGGTCCATTTTGATCAGGGCCTGACCCGAACCATCAGCGGGATGCTGCCGGGGGCGCCGCTGCTGGCCACCGGGGCAGGTCATGACGCCGGTGTGCTGGCCGGATTTGTGCCGTCCGCCATGTTGTTCGTCCGGAACCCTAGCGGAATCTCGCACTCCCCGGAGGAACACGTCACCGATGAGGACGCCGGCACCGGCGCTGCCGCACTCGCGGACGTCCTGGAAGGGCTGCTGTAATGCGGTACTGGTGCGAGGCGGCAATGTTCGACGGCGGCGCCGGTCCCGCAGTTGCCGGACGGGTGGAGATCGAGGTGCAGGACGGCCGGATCACACACATCTCCCCGTCCGTTGACCCTTCCCCGGAGGCGCATATCCTGTCCGGCGTGGTTTTCCCGGCCGCGGCAAATGCCCACTCACACGCCTTCCACCGGATCCTGCGCGGCCGCACGCACCACAACCGTGGCGACTTTTGGGTCTGGCGGGAGCACATGTACCGCAGCGCGGCGGAGCTGACGCCTGACGCCTACGAGCAGCTAGCGACGGCGGTCTTCACGGAGATGGTGGTGGCCGGCTACAGCAGTGTGGCCGAGTTCCACTATGTCCACCACCAGCCCGGCGGCGTGCCATACCCGGAACCGCACGCCATGGAGCTTGCCCTGGCCAGGGCGGCCACCGCCGCCGGGATCCGGCTGACCCTCCTGGACACCCTGTATCTTGCCGGCGGCATCGGACTGCCGCTGAGTCCTGAACAGGCCAGGTTCGGGGACCGGGACGTGCAGGCATGGCTGGACCGGGTGGCTTCCCTTCGGACGGAAATCGCCCGGAGCTTCCCGCCCGGCATGGTCAGTGTGGGGGCCGCGCTTCACTCCGTCCGCGGGGTGCCGGAGGAGGACCTGGCCGTGGTGGCCGACAAGCTGCCGCACGACATGCCGCTTCACATCCACCTGAGCGAGCAGCCTGCGGAGAACGCGGCGTGCCTGGCAGCGCACGGACTGACGCCCACGGGACTCCTTGACCGGCACGGCCTGCTGAGCCCGCGCCTGTCGGCAGTCCACTGCACCCATTTGACGGATGAGGACATCGCTTTGCTCGGAAACGCCGGGGTAACCGTGGTCATGTGTCCCACCACCGAGGCGGACCTCGCGGACGGCATTGGCCCCGCCCGGGCACTGGCCAATGCCGGGGCTACCATCGCGCTGGGGACAGACCAGCACGCCGTGATCGACCCCTGGATCGAAATGCGGGCGCTGGAACACGGGGAACGCCTGGGCTCGGGGGAACGCGGCCGGTTTTCTCCTGAGGAGCTGCTCCACGCGGCTACCGAAGGGGCGGCCCGGTCCATGGCCACGCCGGTGGCACCGGAGGTTTTGCGGGTTGGTGCTGTCTGCGACCTGGTGGCTGTGGCCACCGGTTCGGCCCGGACGGCGGGATCGAAGCCGCAACAACTCCCTTTGAGTGCTACCGCTGCCGATGTCACGGCGGTGGTCATCAACGGAGAGCTCGTGGCGTCCGACGGCGTGCACCACCGCCTGGGCGCGCCGGGACGACTGCTGACGGACGCGCTCGAGAACTTTTCCTGAGCGAGGACATGTCCTTGTTCGCGGTGAGCGACGTTGATGGCCAGATGACCGCCATCCGGCGGTCCAGACAGCCCGGTTTGAGTGCTGCTGGCGGTTAGAATCGGCAGATGGACTACCTAGGCTGATTCAGGTCACAACGCGGTGACCAAGCCACCAGGAGACGCTATGAAACCGATCCACAAAGCCCCGCCCTTTGATGTTGAACTCGGGGCAACGCTGACTGCTCTGGGAGATCTGCTCAACCCCACGCTGACCCCGGATATGATTCCCGGGATGCGGGGTGCGCCGCTCACATCACCCATCGAAGAGCAGCTTGCAGGTCACGCCGTGAGGCACGTAGAGCGAACCATCCCCGGCCCGGACGGGGCACCCGACCTGGTGGTTTCGATCTTCACCAGGATTGATCACGTTCCCGGCGGCCCGGGGATCTATCACACCCATGGCGGCGGCATGGTCATCGGGGACCGCTTCCTGGGGGCGGACATGCTCATTGAGTGGGTGGAACTCATGAATGCTGTCGCGGTGTCGGTCGAGTACCGTCTCGCCCCCGAGAACCCGGACCCGGCGCCCGTGGAGGACTGCTATGCCGGCCTTGTCTGGACCGCCGCCCATGCCGAGGAGCTCGGCTTCGACCCGGCACGCCTCATCATCGCTGGAGCCAGTGCCGGCGGCGGGCTGGCCGCGGGAGTGGCCCTGATGGCGCGGGACCGTGGAGGTCCGGCGTTGGCCGCCCAGGTGCTGATCTGCCCCATGCTCGATGACCGCAACGAAACTGTCTCCAGCTACCAGATTGACGGCTTCGGGCTGTGGGACCGCACCAGCAACGACACCGGCTGGGACGCCTTGCTCGGTGACCGGCGCAAGACGTCGGACGTGTCCGTCTACGCAGCCCCTGCCCGGGCAACTGACCTGTCCAACCTGCCGCCTGCCTTCGTTGACGTAGCTACTGGAGAAGTGTTCAGGGACGAGGTGGTGGCCTACGCGTCGGCAATCTGGGCCGTTGGAGGCGTAGCGGAGCTGCACGTCTGGGCCGGCGGATTCCACGGTTTCGACATGCTTGTGCCGCAGGCCGCAATGTCAATCCAGGCCCGGGCCGTACGGACGAGATGGGTTCGCCGCATCCTCGGCGCCTGACGCCTCGGCACGCTCCCCGGCAGGTGGCGGACAGAGTAGGATTTTCGGACCAGTAGCGACCTCAACGAAGCGGCAGATATGCAGGGATTGGTGTGGCGCCTCAAAGCGCTTGACCCCGAGGCATCCGAAGGCCTCAAGGTGATCGCGTACTTTGATGCGCTCGTTGACGGGCATGCCAGTGCCCACGTCCTGCTGAAAGGCGCCGCGGTGCTCAGCGGCTGCCCGGCGGGATACGCGGTTGACGGGAACACCCTTCGCGTTGACGCCTCCGGTACGAAAACCGTGCCCGGGGCGCCCGGTGCCTGGCCCGGACATGACTTCGGTGATGGCGGGCGTGTGTGGATTGAGCGGTCCGGGCGCGCCTTCGCCAATGATGAGATGATCCTTGAGCGCGTGGCGATTGCGCTGGGGATCTCGTTCGACCGCACCAGCCCGGTGGCCGCCACCCGCCGGGCTGTCGCGACGGTCATTGACCGTACCGCGCCCCTGGACCGGCGGATGGATGCGGCCGCCATGCTCCATCTTGACCGGGACACGGCCTACCGCGTGGTGGCCGTCCCCGCCGCAACGGTGCTGCCGGGACCAAGTGCAGTCATCTACACAGAGGTAGGGCCCGTCCGGGCAGCTGTGTGCAGGCCCGCCGATGCGCGGCCTGAGTCCCGTTCGGGGGTCGGCCTGGCTATGCTGCCAGGTGCGCTTGAGAGGTCGTGGGACTCGGCGCTCCTCGCGCTGCGGCTGACTGGCCCGCAGAATCCGCGGCTGCTCGCCGATGACCTGGGCAGCCTGCTGGTCTTTGCGGAGCTGGCAGATTCCTCCGCGTTTGAGACCCCTGACCTCACGGCTCTGAAAGGGCTGCTGCGTGCTCAACCCAAGGCGCTGGTGCTCCTTGAGGCCATTGCGGCGACGAACAGCCTCCGGGCAGCCGCCGACGAGGTTGGCCTCCACCACTCCACCGTGCAGAGCCGCACCGCCGAGTACACGCAGGCGGTTGGGTTCGATATCCTCACGGCGACAGGGCGTGTGCGCCTGTCCCTTGTCCTGACACTGTTCAGGCTCTCCGCCACAACGTTAGGTCAGTAGTCCGCTCTATTCCGATTAGCCCAGCTCGCCGGTCCCGGCCGCCGCGAGCGGCAGAATCTGATCCCAGAAATCCGCAGGGATGTCCCACTCCGCGAGCTTGACGGTTTCCTCAACGCGTCCAGGTTCCGACATTCCAACAATCGTGGAGCTGACCCGCGGATCCCGGGTGGAGAACTGCAGGGCGGCGGCAGCCAGCGGCACTCCGTATTCCTTGCAGATCGCCTCCATCTGCTTGACCCGCCCGATGATGGCCTCGCTGGCCGGGCGGTAGCAGTAGTTGGGGGCGGCGTCCGGACCCTTGACCAGCATGCCGCCGCCGAACGGTGCCGCGTTAACGTACGCCACCCCACGGTCCATGGCGTCCTGGATGAGCGGCTCGGCGGTCTGGTCCACGAGCGTGTAGCGGTTGTGGCTGATGACGACGTCGAACACATCGAGTGCGAGGTACTTCAGTTCCAGGTCGATCGGCCCGCCAGCTACGCCCAGGTGCCCGATGACGCCTTGGTCGCGCAGCTCGATCAGCGCTTCCAGCGGGCCGCCTGCCGCGATGCCTTCCTCGAAGGTGATCTTCTCCGGATCGTGGAGGTATACCAGCTGGAGCCGGTCCAGGCCGAGCCGTTCAAGGCTTTCCTCCACGGACCGGCGGACCCGGTCGCCGGAGAAGTCATTGATTCCGCGGATGGGGTCCACCTTCGTGGCGACCACAACGCCCTGGGGCAGCCCACCGGCTTCCGCGAGGGCTTGGCCGATGCGGCGCTCACTGTTCGTCTGCCCGTATTCATTGGACGTGTCGATGAAGTTGAAGGGGCCTTCGAGGACCCGGCGGATGGTGGCGACGGCGGTGTCGGTTCCGTGCGGCGCGGGGTGGCTTCCCAGCGAACTGGTGCCGACACAGACGGGAGACACGGACAGGCCGGTGCGGCCAAGGGGGCGGTATTCCACGGATGTTCCTTCGGGTGGGAGGCTCAGAAAGGGCTTTCTCTCCAGCTATTCTGCCTGCTTCGCCCACTTGATAGTGTGATTGACCACACACCCAGGAGGAGCCATGACCATCAACTCACCCGAATCCCTGCCCGACGACGACGCGCAGGAACCGGCAGCCAACGGCGGGGCTGACAAGGAGAAGGACGATGGCGGCGTCCCCGCCGGGCAGGAAGGCGTCGGCCTGGGTGCCACCAACGAGCCCAACACCTTCGAACCCGAAGAAGCTCCGGAGACGGACTAACTTCCCATCGACTGCTCCGGAAGCGCCCTTTTGGCGGCTCAGAACGGCAGTTACGGAGCAGTCGATGTGTGTTTGGAATGGTGGTCCCAGGCCATTACCGGCTGCGGCGCCGCAGCAGCGGATCAAGGAGCGACGGCGGCTGGTAGCCGCTGTCCGCGACGTTCAGCGTGGTGCCGGGCGGGACGATCTCGTCGATCCGGTCCAGGACATCGGAGGACAGGCTCACCTTGTCCGCTCCCAGGGCCCCTTCCAACTGCTCCAGCGTCCGCGGGCCGATGATCGCCGAGCTGACGGCGGGGTGCTCCAGCACGAATCCCAGCGCCAGGTGGATCAGGGACAGCCCGGCCTGGTCGGCAAGTTCAGTCAACTCCAGCACCGCCTGCGTCTTGCGCGCGTTCTCGGCGGTCGAGGGGTCGTGCCGGGCAGGCTGCCGGGCGGCCCTGCTGGAGGGGGAGTGGCCGCCGTCGGGCCTGATCCGGCCGGAGAGCCAACCGCCGGCCAGCGGGCTCCACGGCAGCACGGCCAGCCGGTGGCGCTGGGCCAGCGGCAGGACTTCACGTTCCACGCCCCGCGCCAAGATGGAGTAGGGCGGCTGTTCCGCCACCGGCCGTTCCCGGTGGCGCTCGCGGGCCACATACTGGGCTTCCACGATCTGCCCCGGCTCAAATGTGGACGTTCCGATGTAGCGGATCTTGCCCTGCCGGACGAGGTCGGACAATGCGCCGAGAGTCTCGTCGATGTCGGTGTCCGGTTCCGGCCGGTGCACCTGGTAGAGGTCGATCCAGTCCGTCTGCAGCCGGCGCAGGCTGTCCTCCACAGCGCGGATGATCCAGCGGCGCGAATTGCCGGCCTGGTTCACGTCCTCGCCGAGGCGCCCGTGGACCTTCGTGGCCAGGACCACCTCGTCGCGGCGGCCTTTCAGGGCCTTGCCCACAATGGTTTCGGACTCGCCCTGGGAGTAGACGTCGGCCGTGTCCACCACGTTGATGCCGGACTCGAGCGCCCGGTGGATGATGCGGATGGAGTCGTCGTGGTCCGGGTTGCCGATGGCCCCGAACATCATGGTGCCAAGGGTCAGCGGGCTGACCTTGATGCCGGTGGCACCGAGGCTGCGGTAGTCGGTCATGCGGATGCTCCTTGAAGTTGCTGGTGGTGGTGAACTTGCTGGCTGTACTGGCTCTCGGGCCGGTCCAGCCCGAAGTGTTCGCGCAGTGTCCGGCCCGAGTATTCGGTCCGGAACAGGCCGCGGGCCTGCAGGATGGGGACCACCTCATCGGCGAAGGTCTCGAAGCCGCCGGGCAGCCAGGGCGGCATGATGTTGAACCCGTCGGCCGCCCCGTTTTCGAACCAGCGCTGGATCTCGTCCGCCACCTGCACCGGCGTTCCGGCCACGGCGTAGTGGCCGCGGGCGCCGGCAAAGCGGTGCAGGACCTGGCGCACAGTGAGGCGTTCCCGGCGGATGACTTCCAACAACAGCTGGCTCCGGCTGCTCTCACGGCCCGCGGCAGCCAGCAGCTCCTCCGGGAAAGTGTCGTCCAGCTTGAGCCCGTCCAAGTCAACGCCCAGCAGCTTCCGGAGGATGCCGAGCCCGTATTCCGGCTGGGTCAGTTCGTCGAATTCCTGCCGCAGAGCGCGCGCCTCCGCCTCGGTGGAACCCAAGTAAGGGCTGATGCCGGGAAGGACCAGGAGCTTGTCCGGATCACGGCCGGCCGCTGACGCCTGCGCCTTAATGTCGGCGTAGAACCCCTGCGCGCTTTGCAGGGTCTGGTGCGCGGTGAACACGGCTTCCGCATGCTGGGCCGCGAAGGCTTTACCGTCGGCGGAGGAGCCTGCCTGCACGTAGACCGGCCGGCCTTGCGGGGACCGAGGGATGTTTAGGGGCCCTTCCACCCGGAAGTGGTCGCCCTCATGCCCGATCGGGTGGATCCGTGAGGTATCGGCGAAAACTCCCGTGCCGGCGTCGGACACCACCGCCCCGTCCTCCCAGCTGTCCCAGAGCTTGCCCACCACCCGAACGAATTCGTCCGCCCGGTAGTAGCGTTCGGCGTGCGGCGGGTGCTCGTCCAGGCCGAAGTTCCGGGCTGCCCGTTCGGCGCCGGTGGTGACGATGTTCCAGCCCGCCCGGCCGCCGCTGAGGTGGTCCAGCGACGCGAACAGCCGGGCCGCGTTGTACGGCTCCAGGTAGGTGGTGCTCGCCGTGCCAATGAGGCCGATCCGTTCGGTGGCGACGGCGATCGCGGACAGCCAGGTGAAGGGCTCCAGACGGAACCTCGTGGCGTACTGCACGTTGCTCTCCAGTGCCGGCCCGTCCGCGAAGAACACCGCGTCGAACTTGGACCTCTCCGCGCGTTGCGCGAGCTCCTGGTAGAAGCTGATGTCCAGCAGCCGGTCCGGCTGGGACTTCGGGTGCCGCCAGGCTGCTTCATGGTGGCCGCCGGGGTAGATGAACAGATTGAGCTTCAGCTGCCGGGCCACTAGAGCGCCGACCCGATCGAAGCGAGCTCCGGCGCTTCGGCACCCGCAAAGAGGTTTACAGGACGCTCCAGGCCGTAGTGCTCCCGCAGGGTCCGGCCCGTGTATTCGGTGCGGAACAGGCCGCGCTCCTGCAGGATGGGCACCACCTGGTCCACAAATGTTTCGAGCCCCGAGGGCAGCACGGGCGGCATGATGTTGAAGCCGTCCGCGGCGCCGCCGTCGAACCATTCCTGGATGGCGTCCGCCACCTGGACAGGCGTGCCGGTGAAGGTCCGATGGCCGCGGCCGCCGCCCAGGCGTCCGATCAGTTCCCGGACTGTGAGCTTCTCCCGGCGTGCCAGCTGAACGATCAGGGTGTAGCGGCTCTTGGCGCCCTCGATCTCATCCTCGCTGGGCAGGTTGTCCGGCAGCTGGCGGTCCAGGGGCAGGTCCTCGGGCGCTACGCGGAGAGTCTTGGCCAACTGGATCCGGGCGTACCCGGGCTTGATCAGCCGGTCCAGTTCATGTTCGAGGGCCTGGGCTTCCTCCGCCGTGGCCCCGATGACCGGGACGATGCCCGGAAGGATCTTGATGGTCTCCGGATCACGGCCGACGGCGGCGGTCCGCTTCTTGAGGTCACGATAGAAGTCCTGCGCGTCGGCGAGAGTCTGGTGGGCGGTGAAGACGGCATCGGCGTATCGGGCGGCAAGGTCCTTGCCATCCTCCGAGGAGCCGGCCTGGACAATCAGCGGGTGACCCTGTGGTGAACGGGGAACGTTGAGCGGGCCACGGACCTTGAAGTGTTTGCCTTCGTGGTCGATGGTGCGGATCCGTTCGGAATCCGCCCAGACGCCGTCGGCCTTGTCCGCCAAGACCGCGTCGTCCTCCCAGCTGTCCCAAAGCTTCTGCGCCACCTCGATGAACTCGGCGGCACGCTCGTACCGGACTGCGTGTGCGGGCTGGTCGTCCACGCCGAAGTTGCGGGCGGCGTCGGGACCGGCAGTGGTGACCACATTCCATCCGGCGCGGCCACCGCTGACCCAGTCCACGGACGCGAAGCGTCGGGCCAGGTTGAACGGCTCGTTGTAGGTGGTGGAGGCGGTGGCGATCAGGCCGATGTGTTCCGTGGCGGCGGCGATCGCGGTCAGGAGCACGGTGGGCTCAAGCTTCCCGGCCGGGCGGCGGCCCACCTCGCCGAAGAGGACCGGAGAATCGGCGAAGAAGATGGAGTCCAGCTTGCCGCGTTCGGCGGTGCGGGCCAGCTGCTTGTAGTGCTCCACGTTGGTGCTGGAATGGGGATCGCTTTCGGGCAGGCGCCACGAGGCCTCGTGGTGGCCAGTGCTCATCAGGAAGGCGTTGAGGTGAAGTTTGCGCTGGGTGGAATCAGGACTCTGGGAACTCATGGGGTGCTCCTAAGGGGTGAAGTGATTTAGTGGCTGGCGACGGTGACGTCGACGCCGAGGGCAGTGAGCAGATCGCGGCGCAGGGCTTCGTGCCCGGCGGCGTCTGTGGGGGTTCCGGCAGCGGAGGTGCCAATCTCCGGCGCAACTGTGCGCACAGTTGCCACGCGGCCGCTGTCCAGGACCACGATCCGGTCGGCCAGGGCGATGGCCTCGTCCACGTCGTGGGTGACCAGCAGGACGGCGGGCCGATGCGCGGCCACGAGGTCGCGGAGCAGGCCGTGCATCTTGATGCGGGTCAGCGCGTCGAGCGCGCCAAAGGGTTCGTCGGCCAGCAGTAGCTGCGGTTCACGGACCAGGGAGCGGGCCAGTGCAACGCGCTGCTGCTCACCGCCGGAGAGCTCATGCGGCCAGGATTTTTCGCGGCCCGCGAGTCCCACTTCGGCGAGGGCCCTGCGGGCCTTCGTGTCGGCGTCGTGATCTCCCAGTCCCAGCGTGACGTTGCCCAGCACCGTGTCCCAGGGCAGCAGGCGGGAGTCCTGGAAGGCCACCGACACCCGGTCCGGAACGTTGATGACACCGCTGCCTTTCACATCGTGGTCCAGTCCGGCCAGCGCTCGCAGGAGCGTGCTTTTGCCGCAGCCGCTGGGACCCAGCAGGGCTACGAACTCGCCGGGGGCGATGTCCAGGTCCACACCGTTCAGGACGCCCTTCGGCCCGAAGCCGCGGACGAGGCCACGGACGGAAACCAGCGGTGCCTCCGTGGGCGCTTTGGTGCGGGACGGTGCGACGGCGGTCAGCCCGCCAGCGTGCGCTGCCATGAGAGTGCCTTTCGTTCGATGAAGCGGACAACGCCGTCGGATAGCAGGCCGAGGATGCCGTATACGGCGAGTCCGAGGACGATGATGTTGGTCTGGCCATAGGTGCGGGCGAGTTCCATCATGTAGCCGATGCCGCTGGTGGAATTGATCTGCTCCACCACCACCAGGGACACCCAGGCCCCGGTGACCGCGAAGCGGAGGCCCAGGAAGAAGCCAGGCAGGGCGCCGGGGAGTACCACGCGGCGGATGAAGCCTGCACGGCTCAGGCCCACAGTTTGCGCCAGTTCGACGTAGCGCAGGTCAATGCCGCGGAGGCCAGCGTGGGTCTGGAGGTAGATGGGAACGAAGACGCCGAGGGTGATGGTGAGGACCTTCATGGTCTCGTCGATCCCGAACCACAGGATGAGGAGCGGAATCAGGGCCAGGCCCGGGATGGCGCGCTTGATCTGCACTGGCCCGTCGATGAACGCCTCGCCTGCCCGGCTGAGCCCGGAAACCAGGGCCAGCACGGCGCCCACGACGATGCCGAAGAACAGCCCCAGTCCCGCCCGCTGAGCCGAGATGGCGAGGTTTTCCTGGAGCCGTCCATCGGCAATCAGCTCACCTGCCGTAGCCACCACGGTCCATGGTTCGGAGAGGATGCGGGGGTCCAGCAGCCCTGTTGCCGAGGCGGCTGTCCAGAGCAGCAGCAAAGCCGATGGGCCCAACAGCCCGGCCATCCGCCGTCGTCGTCCGGGGCCCAGCCTGCGGCCCGTGGGCCGTACATCCTCACGTCCGGCCAGTGCCGGGTCCGGGTGGGGTGCGAAGGCTGTTCGTTCCGCCACGGCCGCGGCGCTCATGCGGCACCTGCCTTTGCAGCCTCGGCGAAGGCGGTGCCCGCGATGGCTTCGTAGCGGGTGTCGTACAGGTCCGCCGCGACCAGTTCGGGTTTCTTCTGCTCCCGGGCCAGCAGGTCGATGGTCTGCTGGTGCCGTTCGATGGCTTCCGTCCAGGACACGGGCACGTCCCTTTTGCCCGCGGCATCGATCAGGTACTGGCCATCCTCGCGGGAAAGGCCCTGGTCCTTGACGTAGTAGCCTTCGAGCCATTCCGCCGGGTGGTCCTCGATCCACCGCTGGGCCTTGCCCCACACCTTGACGTACGCGGCGAGGGCCGCTGCCTTGGCGGGGTCATCCAGGACCTTGGCGGGGGAGTACAGGTGGCCGGGGTCGTCCCGCAGGCCGTGCCGGAGGGTGGAGGCGCCGTCGGCCTTGTATTTGGAGAGGTAGCGCTTGATCTGCACGCCGCCGATTGGTGCGGCATCCACCTGCTTGCTGGCTAGGGCGGTGGAATAGACGTCGCCGGTGCTGGGCAGCTCCACCAGCTTTACATCGTCCTGCCCGAGCCCGGCTTTTTCCAGGATCCGCAGCACCAGGGCGCCCTGGGCCTGTCCCGGGCTGTAGGCGATCTTCTTGCCGCGCAAGTCCTGCAGGGAGGAAATTCCCGCTCCGGGAGCGATGCCGAGTTCATAGAGGGGGTGATTCACGGCGTCCTGGCGGAAGGCGCTGGCGATGATGCGCACGTCCAGGCCGGTCCAGGTGGCGTGGATCGGCGGGATGTCAGCCACGGAACCGACATCCAGGGCGTTTGCCCGGAAGGCTTCGGTGGTCTGCGGGCCTCCGGAGATGTTGGCGAACTCCACATTGAAGTCCAGTTCCTTGTTCAGGCCGGACAGCTCCAAGGCCACTTTGACCGTGGGGTCGCCCACGGTGATGGTGGTACCGGCGGGCACTTCGGCGGCCAGAGGGGACGTTGCCTGCGTTGGCTGGGTGTTGCCGGCGGTGGCGCTCCCGCCGCAAGCGGTCAGGACGCCGAGCGCGGGCAAGGCCAGGAGGGCGCCCAGGGCGCGGCGCCGGGTGAAGGTGGAATGCCCTTGGGTGGAGGGAGGCGCGGACGGTGCAGCGAAGGACATGGTGTGGCCTTTCTTGGAAACGGGGGACGGGGATGAGGGCACAGCAAGGCTGGCCCGGGGGTGCACCCGGGAGCGGGATGAATCGAAATTTAGGAGGCTGCGCCGGTCAGCGGAAGCGGATCAGACCCGGCGGATCAGGCCCGGCAGCAACACGGAGAACCTGCGGCATGGGTGCCATTGGTGCAGCTGGCTATGTGCGGCATCGGGTCCTCCTGTCGTCATGCGTTTGTTATGCGGTGCGGCCTGGCCTGTGCCGTGACACCACCTAAACACGGCCTCAAGGGTGTTGGCCAGCACCCCGCAATGGAAGCTAAACGGGACGAAACCGGGCTACTTATGAAGCCACGGAAGGCGCAAAATAAGGCCAAACCTGGCAATCCGGCGCCATGTTCCGCAACGCGGCTTCACCGGAGCGTCATCTTGCGGGAGGGCCGCCTAGAGGGTGCGCGTGTTTTGTTATCGCCGCAACGGTTCGGCGCCAAAAGGGCCGTCGGCGGATCCCGGCGCGCCCGCGCGCTCCACAATTTAAGCACCTAACTCAAACCCAAAGGAGGGTGTGATGCGCAGTCCAGCCGCGTCAGGCGCGGTTTTTCCTACAGCCATTCTGATGGCCTTGCTTTTCACGGGCTGCGGCCCGCAGGCGGGACCGACGACGACGTCGAGTCCCAGCCCCACCGTCACCTCCGCGACGGGAACCACAACTGCCATGCCGACGGCGACCGCCTCGCCAAGTGCCACGGCTTCGCCGAGTCCCAGCGCGCCGGCGTCGGCCGCCTGGACCAGTTTCACGACGGCGGACGGCCAGTTGACGTTCGACTATCCGGCCGCGTGGAGCGTCAAGGATCCGGCGGGGGAGCTTCCTGAGGGCGGCGGTGCCTTCGCGGAGGTGAACAACGAAGCCGGCAAGCCACTGGCGACGCTTCGGACCAACATGGCCGTCGGGTCCACATGCATGGACCGGTATCCATACTCTGTGCTGGATTCCGAGGAGTTGCCGCAGTTGATGCAGGGTGAGGGGACTCCGCGGTTCATGTACGAGACCCGAGGGAACAGCGCCACACCTGGACCGGCGGACACGCCGGCGGCGGCCTACGGCATCACCTCGGTCCCGGCACCCACCGGCGACTCCGCGTCATGCATCTTCCACTTCTTCAACTGGCCGCCCACGGCCGCCATGTTCGGTGCGTTCTTCAACCCGGAGAACAACGTGACGCCGGGGGCTTCGTCCCTGCCGATCCTGGAACAGGCGAAGAAGTACATGGAAACGGAAGAGTACCAGGACATCCGGCGGATGATCACCTCGCTGCGGCCTGCTTGAGGGGCGGGCCGTGCTTGAGGGGCTCGGCCTGCTTGAGGGGCCGGCCGTGTGACCTAGGCCGGCCCAGCCGGCCGGCTGGCTCAAGGTTCCGTCAAGATTTCCCGGATATGGCCCGGACTGGTCAAGGCGGTTCCGCGGGACCAGTACATTGAATTCGGCTTCGGATCGTTCCCCAACCCCGAAGCCCGGGAAGCCCCCGCGCTGGAGTTCAACTCGCGCGGGGGCTTCCGATCAGGCGAAGGTTCGACGCCGGTTGCCCACTCGGATCGGCGGGAGCGCGGTCCATTTAGAGATTGGTCATGCGTTCCCCGGCCTCGTTGTACCGGCCGCCCTGCACCTGGATCTTCGCGGCGGCGTCCTCTATTTCGGTGAGTTCGTCCGCGGACAGTGCCACGCTGGCAGCGCCGAGGTTTTCGTCCAGCCGGTGCAGCTTGCGGGTCCCGGGGATCGGAACAATCCAGGGCTTCTGGGCAAGGAGCCAGGCTAAGGCAATCTGGGCCGGGGTTGCGCCCTTGCGCTCCGCGATCCCGGTGAGCAGGTCTACCACTACGCGGTTGTTCTCCCTGGCCTCGGGGGTGAAGCGGGGGATAGTGGCGCGGATGTCGTTGCCGGCCTCGAAGCTTGTCGAGGTGTCGATGGTGCCGGTCAGGAAGCCCTTGCCGAGCGGGCTGAAAGGCACAAACCCGATGCCCAGTTCCTCGCACGTGGCCAGGACGTCTTCTTCGGGGCGCCGCCACCACAGCGAGTATTCGCTCTGGACGGCGGTCACGGGCTGGACCGCGTGGGCCCGGCGGATGGTTCCTGCGGCGGCCTCGGACATGCCGAAGTGCTTCACTTTGCCGGCGTCGATCAGTTCTTTGACCGCCCCGGCCACGTCCTCAATGGGGACGTCGGGGTCCACCCGGTGCTGGTAGTAGAGGTCAATGGCCTCAACGCCGAGCCGTTGGAGCGAGCCCTCCACCACGTGCTTGATGACGTCGGGACGGCTGGTGACCTTTCCGCTTGGCTTGCGCTCGGCAGGGTCGATGTCCCAGCCGAACTTGGTGGCAATCACCACCTCGCCCCTATACGGGGCGAGCGCCTCACCCACCAGTTCCTCGTTGGCGTAGGGGCCGTAGATCTCGGCGGTGTCGAAGAAGGTGACGCCGCGGTCCACGGCGGCGCGGATCAGCGAGATCATCTCCTGCCGGTCGGGCCTGTCGCTGTAGCCGCCGCTCATGCTCATACAGCCCAGCCCGATGGCGGAGACTTCGAGGCCGCTGGTGCCCAGGGTGCGCTTATCCATGTGTCATGCTCCTGTGTCGAAAGAAGGGAAGGCGGCACAAAATTTCCGATTATGGCTGAACCGCGCTGTCCCAGAAACGCTAACCCCGCCTGGAGATGCGCGGCAGGGTCTGTCAGTACACCCTTTGGAGCCGGCCGGGCTCCGGGAAAGCTGCAAAGGGCCCGCTTCGCTGCCAGCCGCCTCGGGCATTGACGGCCATACAGGGCTGCCAACCCGCCCAACTTGGTCAGCTACCCGAAAAGCTGCCAGTGCCTTTGGAATGGCTTCCATATTTTGCCGCCGCGTGCGTCGATAGCATGGGGTGACCGGACAAAGCCGTCCGGTGAGATCGACGCGAAAAAGGAAGCCATGGCAGCGGTTACGGTGGAGGATATCCTTTCGGATCTCCCCTTGGGTTTCGCCAGCCTCATCCTCCGGCCGGCCCCGGCCAGCTCCGCGATCGAACGGTTCCTGATCGTGGATGCGGATGATGAAGCGCCCGACGGCGGCGCGGCCTTTGTGCTGTTGATCGGCGTCCGTGGCCGCTCGGCTTTGCCCGCGCTGCGCCGGCTCCTGAAGAACCCTCCGCCGGTGGTCGCCGTCAAGGGAATGCGCGAAGAGCTCGCCGAAGCTGAGGAACTGCTCCGCGACGCCGGTACGGGCCTGCTCCTGGTGGATCCGGGGGCCGATTGGGACCGGCTCCTGTCCATTGCCAAGGACCGCATCCAGCCGCGCAGCTACCAGAGCGAAGTGCTGACACTGCTGGAAGAGGACCTGTTCGCCATCGCCCAGACCACCGCCAGGCTCACCTCCAGCCACGTGCTCATCGAAGATGCCGCCAACAAGGTGCTGGCATACTCCACCGTTTCGAACGACATCGACGAGCTGCGCAAGGCCTCCATCCTGGCCCGCCGCGGTCCGCGTAAATATGAGCTGCTGCTCAAGGACCTGGGCGCCTACCGTGAACTGCACAGGACCCGGCTGCCGGTGCGGGTACCCGCCCGGCCACAGGACGGGCTCCGGGAACGGGTGGCCATCACACTGTTCGCCGGGGACCGGATCATGGGCTACATCTGGCTGCAGGAAACCGGGGGCGGCTTCGGCACCGACGTAGAGTACGTGCTCAACGGATCTGCCGCCCGGGCTTCCGCCGAGCTGATCCGGTACCGCAACCAGCAGTCTGTGCACATGCGCGAAGACCGCATTGCCCGGATCCTGTCAGGACCGGCGGAAGCCGCGGCCAGCGCCCACAGCGAGAAAATCCCTGCTGAACGCCCCGCCGCTTTGATCCTGATAGGAATCTCGGATGCCGAAGCCCAGGCTGACGACGCCGCACTGAAGCACGGCGAACTCGCCAACCTTGCGTCCATCCATGCGGCTGCCTTCAAGGCGTCCGCCGTCGTGGGCCAGTTCAAGGGCGACACCGCCGTGATTGTCCCGGGCCTGCAGTCAACCGCCGCGGAGCCAGGGCTGCGGAGCCTGGCCGACGCAATCGTCCGGGATGCCGCCAAGCACCTGGGCATCAGCCCGTTCGCCGCCGTCGGTCCGGTGGTCCCGGACTTGCTGTCCATCCACTCAACCACCCGTATCACCGAGGCCCTGCTGAGTTGCGTCGGTACGTCTCCGGACAAGGCCGTAGCCACCGTGGACGACTTCGAGGCAGAAATCCTCTTCCGGGAGGCGGTCCAGAACTTCACGTCCTCCACCTTCCGCCACCGCGGCCTTTCCGCGCTGCTGCAGCAGGACGGCGAACTCGCAGAAACCCTGCACGCCTACTTCGACGCCGCACTGGACGTCGCCGAATGCGCCAGCAGGATGAAGCTGCACAAGAACACCGTCTACTACCGCATCAGCAAAGCTTCCCGGGCCACCGGCCTGGACTTCGGCGACCCCCGGGACGCCCTGGTGGCCCTGCTCCATATCCAGGAATGGGCCGGCACGAACAAAGAACATTTAGGCACGAAATGACCACGACCCTTGAGGCCCCACCGTTGGGCCAGATTCTCGACGACATCGTCCGCCGTCACCGGCCGGAGCGCGAAAGCGGCTCGGTTCCGGCCTCCATCCCCTTCCTGGCGGCAGTTCCCTTCAACATGTTTGGCATCGCAGTTGCCACCGCGTCCGGGGAGGTGTTCAGTTCCGGCGACTCCGGCGTCCCGTTTTCCATCCAGAGCATCTCCAAGGTGTTCACCCTGGCGATGGCGCTTCGGGGCGACAGGGCAGGAACACTGTGGTCCCGGGTCCTGCGCGAACCGTCCGGCACCCCCTTCAACTCCCTGGTCCAGTTGGAAGCGGAACAGGGCATCCCGCGGAACCCTTTCATCAACGCCGGCGCGTTGGTGGTCACCGATCACCTGATGAATGAAACGCCCGACGCCGCCACGCGGCTCTTGCGGTTCCTCACCGACCAGGCGGGCAGCGCAGGGCCTTTCATCCATGAGGCCGCCGCTGCCAGCGAGCTTTCCAGCAGCAACCGCAACCTGGCGCTCGCACATTTCCTCAAGGACTTCGGCAACCTGGCCCAGTCAGCGGAATCAGTAGTGGAAAACTACGTCCGCCAATGCTCCATCATGATGACCTGCGTGGAACTCGCCAAGGCCGGGCTCTTCCTTGCCAGGAATGGCCAGGGGACCCACGGAACCGTGGTGTCCCCCAGCGAAGCGAAACGCATTGGTTCCATCATGCTCACTTGCGGCATGTACGACGCCGCGGGCGAGTTCGCCTACCGCGTTGGCCTGCCCGGAAAAAGCGGCGTGGGCGGCGGAATCCTGGTGATCGTTCCAGGTGTTTGCGCGATCTGCGTCTGGAGTCCCCGGCTGGACGCCAAGGGGAACTCCCTCGCCGGCACTGCGGCCCTCGCCGACCTTTCCGACCGCACGGGCTGGTCCGTTTTCTAGCTTTTTCTTGCCCGTCGGGGAGCACACCCCACGACTTTCTTCCCACCCAAGCAGGATCTTCTCCCTATCGAAAGGATCAACCGTGCCCATCAACCCCAATGACGAGGTTGTACTGAAACCACTCGACGGCGGGCATGCGCATGCCAGTGAGTCGGCGTTGCATGCGGAGGATAAGGGTTATCACAAGAACCTCAAGCCC
>NZ_JBBCBT010000031.1:0-23024 GCF_037203985.1 Pseudarthrobacter sp. CCNWLW217 | reverse complement strand
GCGGACGCGGCGATGATGATGCAGCTCGGCGCCGACGGCGTGTTCGTCGGTTCCGGCATCTTCAAGTCCGGCAACCCTGCCCAGCGCGCCGCCGCCGTCGTCAGGGCTACTGCCTACTATGACGACCCGGACGTCATCGCCAAGGTCTCCCGCGGGCTCGGCGAAGCCATGGTGGGCATCAACGTGGACGACATCCCGCAACCGCACCGCCTCGCAGAGCGCGGCTGGTAACGCTCCGTTCACGCGACGCCGGTCCTCACCTCTCTTGGGTGGGGGACCGGCGTCGTGCTTTAACTTGAGTTTTATCCTCGGCTCCTGGCGGCCCGTATGGTTGGCGCGGTCCGGAACGGGTACAACTAAGGCATGACGACTTCCCTGGTGCTTGGTCCCATGATGCGGTACGTGGATGAGACCTCCGCCAGCATCTGGTTGGAGACCCGGAACGATTCCCGCGTCACCGTCCGGGCCGGCCAGCGCAGCTGGGAGGCCCGCACCTTCGCCGTTCACGGCCACCACTACGCCCTGGTGGAGGCCGATGGGATTGAGCCAGGGTCCGTGCTTCCCTACACTGCTGAAATCGACGGCGTCCAAGTATGGCCCGAGCCAGCATCCGGGTTTCCGCCCCCGGTGATCGCCACCTTGAAACCCGGTAAGCCACTGCGCATGGCCTACGGCTCCTGCCGCACCAGCGTCCCGCACGATGCGACCGGCAACCGGACGCATGGCGTCGACTCGCTCCGCGCCTACTCACTGGCGATGGCCTCCCGTGGAGGCGTGGCATGGCCGGACCTGGTGGTTTTCCTGGGCGACCAGGTGTACGCCGACCTGACGAGCGAGCAGATGCAGGACTTCATCCGGAGTCGCCGAGACATGGAGGAACCGCCGGGGGAGGAGCTGAAGGACTATGAGGAGTATGCCCACCTCTACAACCTCGCCTGGTCCGACCCGGCGAACAGGTGGCTGCTGTCCACCCTGCCCAGTGCCATGATCTTCGATGACCACGACATCCGCGACGACTGGAACGCCTCACTGAGCTGGAAGAAGGAAATGGAAGCCACCTCATGGTGGCATCAGCGGATTGTCGCCGGACTGGCCTCCTACTGGGTCTACCAGCACCTGGGCAACCTCTCGCCCCAGGAGCGGCTGGGCGATGCCATCTGGCAGCGGATCATCCGGCACCGGGATGAAGCCGAACTCGACCTCAGCGCCGACCTGGACAGTTTCGCGGACCGTGCCGATCAGGAGCCGGAATCCTACCGGTGGAGTTTCTGCCGGGACTTCGGAGACACCAGGCTGATCGTGGTTGACTCCCGTGCGGCCCGGAACCTGGCACCGGAGGACCGCGCCCTGCTCGATGGTGCGGAAATGGCCTGGCTTGACGGCCAGATGCGCGGCGGATTCCGTCATTTGCTGGTGGCTACGTCACTGCCTTTCCTGCTGCCGATGGGCCTGCACCACGTCGAGTCGTGGAATGAAGCTGTTTCCGAGGGCGCGTGGGGAAAGCGCCCTGCCCGGGCGGGTGAGAAGCTGCGCCAAGCGGTGGATCTCGAACACTGGGCCGCGTTCCAAAAAAGCTTCCGGGAGGTGGCTGCCATGGCGGCCGAGGTTGCCGATGGCGAGCGCGGTGCGTCCCCGGACACCGTCACGTTCCTGTCCGGGGACGTGCACTTCTCCTACGTCGCGGAGGTTGAACGTTCCTCGGGCAGCCGGATCATGCAGGCGGTCTGTTCCCCGATCCGCAATCCCCTTCCCCGCCTGATGAGATACTTCGGGGCCATCATGGCGTACGGACTCGCCGCCCCGGTAGGGGCACTGGTAGCGCGATCAGCGCGCGTGCCGGAGCCGCCTTTCCGCTGGAAACGCGTCAAGGGGCCCTGGTTCGACAACAACCTTGCCAGCCTGGAGGTCGCGCCTGACGGCCTGAAACTGTGGTGGCAAACGGGGGTCGTGGAAGAAGGCGACGAACTGCACCCACGGCTCGAGACGGTGGCAGCCCTCACCGTGGCTCCCCGGAGCTCCCGGGATCGCGCGGCGGAAGGCGGACGAACATTGCCTAAAAGCCGCGTGCCGCCGGAGCGTGGCTAGGCCGCGAGCCAGACAGTGCCCTCGAGGTACCGCACGCACGTGCCGGAGAGCAGGGTGCGCTCCCCTTCCACACGGCAGAGCACAGTTCCGCCGCGGGCCGAGAGCTGGCGGGCAGAAAGGACGCTAGTGCCCAACCTGCCGGCCCAGAGAGGTGCCAGTTGGGAGTGTGCCGAGCCGGTTACCGGGTCCTCGTCGATGCCCGCCCGGGCACCAAAGAACCGTGAGACGAAGTCGTGGCCGGTTCCGTCACCCGCAGCGGTGACGACGACGCCGCGAACCGGCAGCTTTGCAATGGCCCCAAAGTCGGGGGTCAGGGTGCGCACCGTCTCGGCATCCTTCACGATATGGATGAGGTCCGTTGCCAGGAAGGCCTCGAGTGCCCGAACGCCGAGGGCTTGGGCGACCGAGGGGTCCACGGCCACCGGTTGGGGCATTTCGGAAGGGAAGTCCAGGATGAAGCCGTCGCCGTCGCGCTCTACAAAAAGCCAGCCGCTGCGGCTCCAGAACTGCAGCCGCTTGGCGTCCGGGTGGACATCGGTGAAGAGGTACGACGCTGTGGCCAAGGTCGCGTGCCCGCAGAGGTCAACCTCAATGGCCGGCGTGAACCAGCGGAGGTGGTACGCGGGTTGCGAGGAGTCGAAGGGTGGGGCCTCAGCCGGGATCTCGGCAACAACGAAGGCTGTCTCGGAAAGGTTGTTCTCCTCGGCGAGCTGCTGAAGGACGTCGTCTTCCAGCCAGGCCTGCAGAGGCATCACGGCTGCCGGATTCCCTTCGAACAGCTGTGTGGCGAAGGCATCGATGTGGATCAGTGGTATGTGCATGCCTCTCACCGTAGTGGCAAACTGGACTGGAAAAACAGAGCCAGTTTGAGAAAGTGGCCTGCTGGGCGGCGGCTCAAACCCTCAAACGCTCAGGAAGCCGCCGCTTGCCCAGCGCCGCAGCGCCTGCCGCTCGCCGTCGTCGAACTCCATCAGTGCCACCCGGCACAGCTCTTCGACGTCGTCGGTCCAGGCCGCTGCCAGCGCTTCCGCCGTGGCGGTCTCATCCAACTGGAAATTGACATAGCCCAGGCCCTGGATCACGAAGTTCACCGCACCCCGCGATACCGGCTGGCCTGCCGTGACGCAGTCATCCCTGACCAGCCGGGAAAGGTCGCTGCGGTTGACGGGCTGCTCCTGAAGCCTTGCCGCCATGGCCTGGAACAACTGCCGGAACTGGGCTTCCGAGAGCGCGGGCACGTCGGTCACCCTCGTCACCCGCTCCTCGATGCCGGGCTCGGCCTCGGCTTCGACAGGCAGGTCGTCACTGGAGAACCGTTGCCCGTCCCACACCCAGCCGCCGCGTGAAGGCGAGTATTCAACGCCCTGGCCGATCTGCGCCACCCACGTCCCGAATTTCCCAAAGCCACCCCAGTCAGTCTTCAGTGAAGGATCCACCGTCAGAGCCCTATGGGCGACCATGGCCCCCACAACCGGGCCGGGTGCGGTGCGGACGAGGTCGCAGACTTCCCGAATCGCGGCGGAAACGGGCTTGGATTTTGTTTTCGGCTTTGTCTTCGCCGCTCCTTGCGCCTCACGCTGGGGCTGGACGGAGGCCACGGCGTGGATGGGCTCCGCGGTGGTGCCGTTGAGGATCGCCACAAAGTCGTGGGACTCCACCACGCTGTCCGCCATCTCGCGGTACGCGAAGGCCACGGCGCCGGCGGCAATGACTGTGGTCAGCTTGTCCGCGGCCCGGAAACGCTGGATCAGGGACGTGAAATCGGCGTCGGCCGAAGCGATGAAGAACTCATCGATTTCGCTGACACCCGTCAGTGTGTCCATCGCGTCCAGTACTAGGTTGATATCCGTGCTGCTCTTGCCCCGCTGCGTCAGCGACGGGCAGTCGATGACCCGAAAGCCCGCCCGGGTCCAATAGGTGCGGTACTTCGAGAACGCCACTGGGTTCAGGTAGCAGTTGCGGATGAGGAAGCGGCGCGAATCCTCTCCGGGTCCGCCGGCGGACAGCGCATCAGCCCAGTGCTTGGGGTCTTCGGCAAACCTCCTCGCCGCCTGCGGATCCAATGCCTGCAAGCCCAGGTAGACGTTGTCGAAATCGACAAACATGGCTGCCCGGAGCCCTGGCCGGCGGGTGGTGGTGCGTGCCTCATCCATTGGCTTAGTGTGCCAGCAATTTGCGGCACTGTGGCGTTTTTGGGGGACATCAGGCTTAACGCAAGAGGTCGACGGCGGGTGGTCCCGCCGTCGACCCCTGTATTGGTTCCTAGCGAGTGACTTCCTCGAACGTGGCTCCCTGCGGAACGTTGCGGCTCAGGCCAACCGTGAAGGTGTTGGGTCCGCTGCGGGTGACGGCGATTCCGCATTTGGCGGCCTTGGCGCGGGGAGTTAGGTCCTGGACGGCGGCGTCGATGGTGTGATCGATGGCCGAGCGGTCCCAGATTTTCAGCGTTACGGAATCAGTGGTTTCAAACATCATTGTCAGTACTTTCACTCATGCAGTCGACGGCCCCACGTCGTTGTTTGGAGCCGCATCCTCGTCGGTGAGGATTGCTGGTTCAGGTAGGCGGGAAACGAATTCCCTCATTCATGGTTCACGGTTGCAAGAGGGGTTGACAACCGAAATGCCCAAAGTGTGACCGATTACACGCCCGCCATGGACGCAAAAATTCAACGGCGGTAATCTTTCCCAAGGGCACGCCGAACCAGTGCCCTGTCTGCAAAGGC
This sequence comes from Pseudarthrobacter sp. CCNWLW217, assembly GCF_037203985.1. Classification (NCBI taxonomy): domain Bacteria; kingdom Bacillati; phylum Actinomycetota; class Actinomycetes; order Micrococcales; family Micrococcaceae; genus Pseudarthrobacter; species Pseudarthrobacter sp. CCNWLW217. The sequence goes on along the minus strand of NZ_JBBCBT010000031.1, from coordinate 18,216 downwards.
GCCGCCGTAGGGGCGGGCGCCGCGTTTCGGCCCACGCCCTGGGGGCAACGGTCAGGCCATCCTGCGCCGAGCCGGCGAAGCCGCGGCCCGGCCGCACAAACTGCCACACATCCTTTGATGGAAACCGATCTTTCCAGGGGCAAACAATGAACACTTACGTCCGTCGATTCGCCATGCTGTCCGCAGCGACGCTTGTCGCCCTCACGATGGGGCTGCCGGCAGCACAGGCAGCCAACCACCACGCTAGTTGTGTAGGGCTCATCGTCTCCGCGGAGGCAACCGCCGGTGTGCTCGACGTCAACACCTACAAGGCCATCGCCGAAGCTGGCGGGTTCGCTACATTCGGGGAGTTCGTCAAAGGCGGAGCGCAAATCCATCTCGGCTCCGCGGAGGCCTGCTTCCCGCAGTAGGCCCTCCCATGGAGATTGACGACGGCGGGAATATCCCGCCGTCGTCCCGTTCCTGTTTGCCTCGTGGCCCGGTTTCTCAGGCGAGGGCGCCCACCTCGTTGCCGAGGACGGCGGCTTCGCCGGCGTCAGCTGCGGAGGCAAGCAGGCTGACGGTGACGGGCTCAAACCCATCTGCGCTGACGTGCACGGTAATCGCGCCCGCCATCGTGGGCCGGACGACGGCGAGCAGCCGGCCGTCGAATGACGTGTGGCTCGTCCCGGTGTAGGTTTCGGTAGTGTCGGGCCGGGCGCTGCCCAGCCCCTGCAGCACGCCGGCGCCCTCCACCGTCACAGCGACTCGACGTTCAACGTTCGTGGCCAGCGTGCCGTTGGCATCACGGAACTCGATGGCCACATAGCTGAGGTCCGAGTGATCGGCGTGCAGCTCGGTGCGGTCGGCATTGGCGGTCAGGCAGACATCCGCGGTGGCCGTGCAAAGCGTAGTGCGGCCCTGCTCGGCACCGCCGACGTAGCCGACCGCCATCAGTTCGCCGGGCTCATATGTGAGCTCGAAGTGCGCCCGGAACCGGTGGTCCGGTCCGGCCGGGACGCGGCCCACGGGGCTTCCGTTCAGGAGCAGCTCCACCTCGTCGGCATCGCTGTAGACCTCCACCTTGACGGGTGAGCCCGCCGGGACATCCCAGCTCCAGCTGGAGATGCTGTCCGTCCACGTCCAGGGGCCCATGCCGTGTTCGCGGGCGTAGTTCCCGGGGCGCTGGACGGCAATGTAGGGCTCGTGGCGCAACCCAAAGACCGTCTGGCGGTAGTAGGAGGCGGGCCGGCGGTAGCCGGTGATGTCGATGTCACCGCACCAGGCCAGCAGCCACGGATACGGCGCTCCCAATGCGGGTGCCCCCTCGCTCTCATCGGTGTACTGCACCCGGCCGATGCCTGCTTCGCCGAGGTAGTCCCAGCCGGTCCAGGTGAAGTCGCCGATCACGTGCGGGTTTTCCTCCACAAGCTTCCAGAGGACATCGATGCGATCCGGGAACGTTTCGGTTCCAACGATGATCCTGTTGGGGAAGAGTTCCTTGTCCTGGACATAGCGCCCGTCGCCGTAGTTAATGCCGGCAACATCCACCGCCGCATGCGATTCCGCGGTCCGTTCCGAGACGAGGGCAGAGGCGCTGATGCGGCCCATCGCTTCGCCGGCCTCGATCATCATGGCGTTAACGCCCTGGCTGTCGTCTCCTGCTCCAGCCTGCTTCATCATCTCCGCAGCATCCGCGATGACCGATACGAAACCGTTGATGCCGTTGGTGGTGTACCGGGTGGAATCAAGGGACCTGATCTTCTCGGCGATCCGGCGTCCCCAGCCGGAGCCCAGTCCGCTGCCGGTTTCCGGGATCTCGTTGCCGATGGAGTAGAGCACCACGGACGGGTGGTTGAAGTCTTTGGCCACCATGGCCTCGACGTCGCGTTCCCACCATTCGGGGAAGGATAGCGAGTAGTCGAAGGAGGACTTTCCTTCAGTCCACACGTCGAAGGTTTCGTCCATGACCAGCATGCCGTGTTTGTCGCAGGCGTCCAGCATCGCCTGGCTGACCGGGTTGTGGGCGCTCCGGATGGAGTTGAAGCCGGCCTCCTTGAGCAGCTGGATCCGGCGCTCCTCCGCGCGGGCGATGGTGGCCGCGCCGAGGACGCCGTTGTCGTGGTGGATGCAGGCGCCGCGCAGTTTGACGGTCTCGCCGTTGATTTGGAGGCCGTTGAACGGGTCAAGCTGGAGGGACCGGATGCCGAAGATGGTGGTGTCTTCGTGCAGCACCTCCAGGACGTCGCGCAGTTTGGTCCGCGCCGAATAAAGATGCGGGCTGTCGACGCCCCACAGTTTTGGTTCGGTGACGTAGAGGCGTTGGCGGACGACGGCGGTGCTGCCGGCCTTCAGCGTCACGGGGGCGGAGCCGACGGCGACCACCTTGCCATCGCCGTCGTGCAGTTCCGTTCCCACCGTCACGGTGGCGGTAGACAGTCCCTCGTTCTCCACGGTGGTGGCGACGTCGACGACGGCACGCCCGGCCGTGATGTCCGGCGTCGCGATCCGGACCCCGTTAGGGGCCAGGTGCACCAGTTCGGTCACTGACAGGAAAGTGTCCCGGTAGATGCCGGCGCCGGAGTACCAGCGTGAGTCCTGGTGGACGCGCGCATCAACGCGGATGGTGTTGGGCTGGCCGTACTTCAGGAATGGGTCCAGCCGGATGTTGAACGTGGAGTAGCCGAAGGGGCGCTGGCCGGCGAAGTCCCCGTTGACGAAGACCATCGCATCCCGGTAAACGCCCTGAAACTCGAGGGCGATGCGCTTTCCCCGGTAGTCCTCGGGCACGTCGAAAGTCTTGGAGTACTCGAAGGTGCCATCAGGGAAGTAGCCGGTGTGCGAGCCCTGGGCGGAATCGGCCGAACGCGGCAGCCCGATCAGCGCATCATGCGGCAGCGTGACGGGCTGCGGCGGGGCGAGGGGGCCCGAAAACTCAGCGAAGAGGCTGACCTTCGGCCGTACGGCCCATCCTGCATTGAAGGAAGCGCGGGTCATCGGTTTCTCCCTTGTAAGCGATGTGGGTCCAGCCCGCGGGAAGCAGGTGGCGGTCCAAAGTCTGTTTCGGTGATTCCTGGATTTAGTATCACGTGTCAATGAAGGAGATCATTGATTGGTATCACGTGTCAACCATCCGGAAAGAGAGTCTGGCGTTTCGGGACATACCTCCGGCGGTCCCCAAATGCAGATGAGCTGCCAGCAACCGCTGGCAGCTCATCTGGGGTCTAGGTGGACGTCTTGTCCGCAACCCGGTTTCCCGGGACCAGGGCGTAGAAGGGCGTGCAGCCCTCCCGGGTCCCGGGGGAGATGTTGGAACGGACGATTGCTGCGCGTTCCAGCGCAGCCAGGTGGTACCTGACGCAGTTCCGCGAAGCCGTGACTGCGGCGCTGATATCGGCCACCTTGCTGGCCCCGTTGCTTGCAAGGTAGTCGATGATGAGGGATCTGACCGTGGTGCGCCGCCCATCGTTGCTGCGGTCGGCGGGGCGTACCAGTGTTCGGGTCTGAACTTCGAGGGACATGTGCCGCAGCCTTTCAGCGCACTGTCGCGTGCTCGCGTACCTGGTGCTCTTCCGCTGTATCGGTGGGAGGGGCGCCGTCGGCGGTTGCCGCCGTCGTTCTTACCACGAGTGCGGATTCCCGGTCATGGTTCCGGCCGATCACCGCGGTGGCGATCGCGTTGCCCAGGATGTTGGTGGCCGTTCGGCCCATGTCCAGGAGCTGGTCGATCACCAGCAGGACGCCGATGCCTGCTGCGGGAATGCCAAAGGCAGGCACGACGGCGGCAACCACCACGAGTGAGCCGCGTGGCACACCGGCCATCCCCTTGCTGCTGAGCAGCAGCATGGCGGTCATCGCGATCTGCTGGCCCAGGTCCATGTCGATGCCGTAGGCGTTGATCAGGAAGACCGACGCGAACGTCATGTACATCATGGAACCGTCCACGTTGAAGGAGTAGCCCAGGGGCAGCACAAAGCCGGTAGTGCGCTTCTCGATGCCAAACCTGGTGAGGCCCTCGATGAGCTTAGGCAGGGCGGCCTCGCTGCTGGAGGTGGCGAACGCGATGACCATCGGTTCGCGAACAATGCGGACCAGCCTGAAGGCGGCCTTACCCAGGAAGGCGACTGCTACGGCGATCATGACCACCCAGAGGGCGGAGAGCGACACGTAGAAGCCGCCGATGAACGACGCGTACGTGGCGAAAGCGTCCAGGCCCTCGGCGGTGAAGGCCGCTGCGATACCGGCGAAGACACCCACCGGGGCCGCCTTCATCACGTAGCCGGTGACCTTGAGCATGACGCCCATCAGTTCATCGATGGCATCCGCGATCGAGGAGCGGCCCTTCTTCCGGAGGTTCAGCAGGGCGATGCCAAAGAGCGCGCCGAACACCAGGATCTGCAGGGGGTTGTTGGCCGTCAGGGCCGCGAAGACGCTCGTGGGGATGATGTTGGTGACGAACTCCGCGTAATCGAGGGTCTTCGTTTCCATCCCAGCATCGCCGCCCGCCACGAGGTTGAGGCCGTGGCCCACATTGAGCACGTGCGCGGTGATGAAACCGAAGGCGCCCACCAGGACGGAGGCGGAGAGGAACCAGATCATCGATCGGCCGAAGAGCTTCCCCACACCGGCGGACTTGGCAGCGCCTGCGATGCCGGAGACCAGGGTGGCGAAGATCAGCGGGGCGATGATCATCTTGATCAGGTTCAGGAACATGTGGGTCACGGTGTCCAGGACAGATACCACCGATTCGCGGGTGGCGTCCGGCAATAGCCAGTGGAACACCAGCCCGGTGATGATTCCGATAACGAGTGCTGCCAGGATCCACATGGTTGATTTGTTTTTCATGATCACTCCTTGGGTGAGGCCGGGCTGGTGGCCCGGTAGCGGAACGGCCTTCATCATTGAGTGCCGCTTTCTCTCTGGCCGGTCCGGGAATCTGGGCACGTCGGTGTGCCCCTGCTCCCTGGATGGGCGGGGTTGTGATGGGTGTTTGTTCCAAAGCGGGCCCGCTGGGTTCCCTGGCCGAGCTTGCGAGGTTAGGGGGCGGTTGGGGACTCTTTGCTCAGGTTGGCGAGGCGTTCGGGGCTGAGGAGTTCCAGGAGTTGGGTGTGGGTGAGGAGGCCGTGTTCGAGGACGAGTTCGGCGACGCCTTTGCCGGTGGCAAGGGCTTCCTGGGCGATCGCTGTGGCGGTGGCGTAGCCGAGGTGGGGGTTCAGGGCGGTGACCAGGCCGATGGATTGTTCGACCGTGCGGCGGAGGTGATCGGTGTTGGCGGTGATGCCGCGGATGCAGCGTGCGGTGAGGGTGCGGCTGGCTGCTTCCAGGTGCGAGATGCTCTTGTGGAGGCTGTGGACGATGATGGGTTCGAAGGCATTGAGCTGGAGCTGCCCGGCTTCGGCGGCCATCGTGATGGTGACGTCGTTGCCGATGACCTCGTAGGCCACCTGGGAGACCACTTCCGGGATGACCGGGTTGATCTTGCCGGGCATGATCGAGGAGCCGGACTGCACGGCCGGGAGGTTGATTTCGCCGAAACCGGCGCGGGGGCCGGAGGAGAGCAGGCGCAGGTCGTTGCAGATTTTGGAGAGCTTCACGGCGACGCGTTTGAGGACTCCGGAGAGGTGGACGAAGGCGCCGACGTCCTGGGTGGCTTCGATCAGGTCCGGGGCGGTGAGCAGTGGCAGGCCGGTGATGTGGGCCAGGTGCCGGCAGGCGGTTTCGGCGTAGCCGGCGGGGGCGTTCAGGCCGGTGCCGATGGCGGTGGCGCCAAGGTTGATCTCATGGATAAGGAGCTCGGCTTCGGCGAGGCGCAGGCGGTCTTCGCCGATAGTGACGGCGTACGTACCGAATTCCTGGCCCAGGGTCATCGGGACGGCGTCCTGGAGCTGGGTGCGGCCCATCTTGACGACAGTGCGGAATTCCAGGGCCTTTGAGGCGCAAGCTTCCTCGAGTTCGGCGAGGGCGTCGAGCAGTTCCCGGGCGGCGAAAATAGTGCCCAGTTTCACCGCGGTGGGGTAGACGTCGTTGGTGGACTGGGAGAGGTTCACGTGGTCGTTGGGGTGAAGGCGTGTGTAGTCGCCTTTGGGGTGGCCAAGGATCTCCAGGGCGCGGTTGGCGATGACCTCGTTGGCGTTCATGTTCGAGGAGGTGCCGGCGCCGCCTTGGATGACGTCGACGACGAATTGGTCGGCCAGGTGCCCGTTCATCACGTCCGTGCAGGCGGCTTCGATGGCTGTGGCCCGTTCGGTGTCGAGGAGGCCAAGTTCGTGGTTGGTGCGGGCGGCTGCAAGTTTGACGGCGGCAAGGCCGCGGACCAGGTGCATGTTGGAGGACAGCGGCTGGCCGGTGATGGGGAAGTTTTCGACGGCGCGCAGGGTGTGGACGCCCCAGTAGGCGGTGGCGGGGACATCGCGGTCACCGAGGAGATCGTGCTCGGAGCGGGTCTCCGGAACGGCATCAAGGGTGGGCAGGTCGGTGGTCATGGGGTCCTCACAGGGCTTCGTTGACGGGCGTGGACGGCATGGTGGGAGCCGTTTTGGGGCGTAGTTGATGGCACCGCGGGATGGCGGAGACATGGGTGGACTGCGGAATAGCGGGCGTATTTAGCCGGTACGGCCTGCCCCGGTGGGACCACCGCCCGGGACGATGGTGCCGAGGGCACACTCCACCCCGTGCAGGTGCATGGTCATGGCCTGGGACGCATCCTCGGCGGAGCCGCGCTCAATGGCCTCGAAGATTCGGGCGTGTTCATCGCCTGATTCCTTGCGCCGGTCGGCAACGAGGTTGAGGGTGTTGGACTGGTTCGCCATCGCCTCACAGATGTCCGAGAGGAATGATTCGAAGACGCCGTTGCCGCTGGACCGGGCGATGGTGACATGGAACTCGGTGTTAAGCTGCACCCACTGTTGCAGGTTCTCAGCTTCCGACATTTCGCGGAGAATTTCCCGGAGGGCTTCCAGGTCCTCGTTGGTGCGGCGTTGGGCGGCCAGGCCTGCGGCCGGAACCTCTACATGGGGGCGGGCCTCAACGAGGGCGCTGGCGGAGTACTTGCCGAGCTTGAGGTCCTGGGCCACTTTGTCGGCGATGACAAAGGTGCCCTTGCCGGTGTGGGTGGCGGTCAGTCCGAGGGCCGTGCAGGAACGCAGGGCCTCGCGGACCATGGTCCGGCTGACTCCGTACTGCTTGGCCAGGGATGCCTCTGAATCCAATCGCGTACCGACAGGGATTTTGCCGGCTTCGATGGCACCGCGGAGCGAAGCAAAAACCGCTTCGGCCGCACCGACGCGTACCACCCGGTCTTGTCTAGCTGTCCAGCTGTCCAACAGGTCCATGTAACGAGCATGTCACTAGTAACACCGCGTGTCAACGCACCGCCGGAGTGTTGCCGAAAATGAGGCCTCAGGTGGTCTCGCCCTGGATGATTCTGACCATCGGCCGCGGGTCATGCACCTGCTGCGTTGCCTCTTTCCGGTGCAGCTCAGCCAGGTCTGCCGCGATCTGCTCCATGAGTGCGTCGTCCTGCATGAGCACAGTTGTCAGTCGGGGGGAGACGAGCTGTCCCACCTCCGTCGCATCCACGCCAACCACCGAGAGATCGCCCGGGGTCTTGAGCCCGAGAGCCCGGCCGGCGGCCAGAACGGCGATGGCAACGTCGTCGTTGTAGCAGCCAACCCCCATCGGCGTGCCCTGCGCTGCGAAGGCTTCGAGGGCCGCCTTTGCCCCTGCCAGCTTGAGTGGAATGTCCAGCCGTTCCGGCGTTGGCAGTCCCCGGGCGCGCACCGCAGCTTTCATCCCCGCATAACGTGGCGGCCCGAAGGGGTCCTGCCGTTCGTCAACCAAGGCGGCGAAGGCCAGTCGGCGGGGTCCGTCGCGAAGCAGTTCCTCTGCCATGGCCCTGCCCACGAGGAAGTTGAGGTCCCCTTCAGGTTCCCGTGAATGCCTGTACCGCGGAATGGCCACCGCTCCGGTCGCCTCCAGCGTTTCGCGGTCTTCGGGGGACAAGACTCCAATGTCCACCACGGCCACCGGCCGGAAGTACAGGATGGCGGCAAGGGTTTCCGCCGCATCGCGCCCGGCGAAGTGCACCACCGCGCTCAGGCCGTGGCGGGCCGCCTGGGCGCTGACGCTGTCAACGAGATCCTGCAAGTTCGTGCCGAAAGTCGCGTTTGGTATGAGTACCACAAGGATGTCGCTGCGTCCGGTCACCAGGGCTCGTCCGGCGGGCGACGGTTTGTACTGAAGCTCAGCTGCGGCCTTGAGCACCTTTTGCTGGGTCTGCTCCGGGAAGCGGGAACCCTGGCCGTTCAGCACGTGGCTGACCGTGGCGCGGGAAACCCCGGCCCTCTTGGCGACATCAAAGCTGGTGGGTCGCTTGTTGGGTTTCGTCTGCGCGGTCACAGTCCGATCATCGCATAGATCCCATTGACACGTGATACCCCTGCATGCAGCTGCCGGAGCCAGGTTCCGCCACGGAACAAAATATCCGTTGACACCCCTCAGTGGCCGGCGTATCGTACAACCAAATGGTTGTAGATCAGATGAGTGATGCCGACGTTGACCGGCTCTTCCAGGCGTTCGCGGACGCCACCCGCCGGGACATTGTCCGCAGGGTCACGGTGGCGGAGTATTCGGTGTCCGGCCTCGCGGCCCTCTACGCCATGAGTTTCGCCGCCGTCCAAAAGCATGTGGCGGTGTTGGAGCGCGCTTCCCTGGTCACCAAGGAGAAGCGCGGAAGGGAGCAGATCGTGCGGGGCAATCACGAAGGTTTGGCGAAGGCCCGCCGGCTGCTGGACGAGTACGAGACGATCTGGCGGCAGCGTGCCGAACGGATCGCGGACATCCTGGCTGAAGGATAGGAAGGTACGGCCATGCCTGTTATCAGTTCCACCACCAATCTCGAGGCACTCAGCCTCACCCTCGTTGCCGAGTTCGATGCCGCCGTCAAGCGCGTCTGGCAGATCTGGGAAGACCCCCGGCAGCTCGAGCGCTGGTGGGGGCCTCCTGGCTACCCCGCTACGTTCGAGGGCTTTGATTTCCAGCCCGGCGGGAAGGCCAGCTATTACATGACCACTCCTGAAGGGGAGAAGCCCAGAGGATGGTGGAAATTCACCGCCATCGACGCGCCCCGGAAGCTCGAGTTCGATGACGGTTTTGCCGACGACTCCGGCGCTCCGGTGGATGCCTTGGGAAGCGCCCATGCCAGCGTGGACCTCGAAGACATCGGCGGCCGCACGCGGATGACCATCATGTCCACCTTCGAATCCGAAGAGCAGATGGAAGAAATGATCAAGATGGGCATGGAGGAAGGCATGAAGGAGGCAGCCGGCCAGATCGATGCCGTGCTCGCCGAGCACGCCCGGACCTGACCGCCCACTGCGCCAGGACTACCGGTAACAGCACAAAAGGAAAGAGTACGACGGCGGTGCGTCCCGCCGTCGTACTCTGCTCTCAGGTGCCGATGCAGCCCGTTCGCAACCTTTGGATCCGTAGCATCGGGCCAGGACGACGACGTCCCATAACCCAGTGAGGGGTACTGAATGACGAGAATGCTGATTATCGGGCCGCCCGGTTCGGGCAAGGGAACGCAGGCCGAAAGGATCTCCGAGCGCCTCGGTGTTGCCGCGATCTCCACCGGAGATATCTTCCGCGCCCACGTCAAGGGCGGGACCCCGCTCGGGGTCGAGGCTATGAAGTACATGGACAATGGCGATTTCGTACCGGACACCGTCACCAACGAAATGGTCCGAAACCGCCTTTGCCAGGACGACGTCGGGAGCGGCTTCCTACTGGACGGCTACCCGCGCACATCCGCGCAGGTGGACTACCTCGACGGGCTCCTTGCCGCCCGCGATCAGGAACTGGGCGTAGTGCTCCAGCTGACGGCCGACGACGAGGAGCTTGTCCGCCGACTCCTCTTCCGGGCCAAGGAAGCTGGCCGGAGCGACGACAACGAAACCGTCATCCGGCACCGGCTGGACCTGTATCACCAGCAGACCGAAGCTGTGGTGGCCAGGTATGCCGGGCGCGGGATCCTGGCCCAGGTGGACGGAATTGGCGGAATCGACGAGGTTACGGACAGGATCCTTGGCGCCTTGGCGAAAATGCTTGGCGTGCCCGTCAACGGACAGTAAGCAACGGCAACTGCAAGAACACACGGCTGAAGGACGACGGCGGGACTTCCCGCCGTCGTCCTCTTACGTGAGGCGGGCCTTACGTCAGGTTGGCCCTACGTCAGGCGGGCGACGCTCCGCCGTGTGGGCCGACGTACTGCGCCGTCGGAAAAGAGCTCCGGAGTTTTCTCCTGGATGCGCTGAACGTCCTCGAAGACGCCCCGCAGGTGGAGGCGCAATGAGCTGTCCGCATCCGTCAGGTTGTTGGCTTCCAGTGCGTCCACCACGGCCGTGTGCTGCTCAATCAACGTGGCCACAGGCCTGGTATCCAGTAGGCTCAAGCGCCGCGCGCGGTCCAGGTGGGCCTTGGCTGAGTTGACGGCTGCCCAGGCGGACTCATGACCCGCCAGTCGCAGGAGTTCGCGGTGGAAGTCCTCGTCCAGGCGGAAGAATTCCTCGACATCTCCGCTGGCTTCTGCATCTGACTGGCTCCGCAGTATTTCGCGGAGGCCCGCGAGGCCGGCCGCATCCACGGCAACGTCCTTGAGGGACGCGCATTCGATGGCCTCCCGGACGAACTGGGCCTCCGAGACCCGTCCAAGATCCACCAGCGAGACGAATGAGCCGATTTGGGGGAAGACCTGAACCAGCCCTTCCTCCCGAAGGAGTATGAGGCTTTCCCGCACGGGAGTCCGGCTCACGCCCAGTTCCTGCGCCAGTTCATTCTCTGAGAGCGGCTCACCCGGAGGGAGTTGCAGGGAAATGATGCGACGCCGAAGTGTTTCCAGGGTCTGATCCCTGACGGACAGTCGCGGTTGCTGTTCCTTGCCGCGTTTCTCGGTTGCCATGGCTTCAGTCTATTACTCTTGACACACTAGAATGGTAGTGCTTGTATGGTAGTAACAACGAGGTGCCTACGGTCAAAAACAGCGCACCTTCTGCCCAACTTCTTCCCCCTCTCCCCTTCGTTTTTCATCGCCTGCAAAGGAGCATCAGATGACTGAGAGCATCGCGCCGCCCACCACCAAGCCGGAAACAAAGCCCACCCGTGAACTGGCCAAGGTCGCCGTTTCCGGCTGGTTGGGAACGGCCATGGAATTCATGGACTTCCAGCTGTACTCCCTGGCTGCAGCCATCGTTTTCAATAAGCTCTTCTTTCCCGATGTCAGCCCGATCATCGGCCTGGTCGCAGCCATGGCAACGTACGGCGTAGGCTACGTGGCCCGCCTCGCGGGTGCCGTCTACTTCGGCCGCATGGGTGACAGGATCGGCCGCAAGAAGGTCCTGTTTATCACCATCGCCCTCATGGGTGCCTCCACCACGCTTATCGGTGTCCTGCCCACGTACGCCATGATCGGCATCTGGGCCCCCATCATGCTGGTAGCACTGCGCCTGGCGCAGGGATTCGGCGCCGGTGCCGAAATTGCCGGCGCCACTGTCATGCTGGCGGAGTTCGCTCCAGTCCGCCGACGCGGCCTCATCTCTTCCCTCGTGTGCTTGGGTACGAACTCCGGCACCCTCGCCGCCTCCGCCATTTGGGCCATCCTCGTCTCCACGCTGTCTGAAGAAGACCTCCTCAGCTGGGGCTGGCGTATTCCGTTCCTGTTCAGCTTCGTGCTGATGATCTTCGCTGTTTGGGTCCGGCGGTCCCTCAAGGAAAGCCCCGTTTTCGAAGATCGCGCAGACGTTGTGGACGGGGTGGCACTGTCCAAGCGTGAAATTGCTGCGGCTGAAGAACTCGCCAAGACAAGCACCATCGAAGCCGCCCTGCACCAGCGCAAGGGCAAGGCCTTCCTGATCGCCCTCGGCCTCCGCTTTGGCCAGGCAGGCAACTCCGGCCTGGTCCAGACCTTCCTCGTCGGCTACCTCGCCACTGTTCTCCTGGTCGACAAGAGCGTCGGCACCACCGCCATTATGTACGGCTCGCTGCTCGGTTTTGTGACCATCCCCGTCATGGGCCTCCTGGGTGACCGCTTCGGCCGCCGGCCGCTTTACCTGGCGCTGAGCTCGCTCACGGCACTGTTCGCCGTCCCCATGATGCTGATGGTCACCAGCGGAAACCCTGCCCTCATTACCGTTGCCATGGTGATCGGCCTCAACCTGGGCGTGCTGAGCCTGTTCGCCATGGAGAGTGTCACCATGGCCGAGTTCTTCGGCGCCCGGACCCGCTTCACCCAGCTGGCGCTGGCCAAGGAAATCGGTGGCATCCTGGCCACTGCCATCGGACCGCTGCTGGCAGCCACCCTCACGGCAATCACCGGACACTGGTGGCCGCTGGCCGCCATGGTCATTGCCTACTCGCTGATCACCCTGATCTCGGCATTCGTGGGACCCGAGGTCCGCGGCCGCGACATGGTCCGCCTGGAAGACGCAATATGAAAGCCGTCGTCGTCCATGGCGCCAACGATCTTCGCATTGACGAACGGCCGGAGCCGGTCGCCGGCCCCGGGGAAGTAGTGCTCGACGTCGAATGGGGCGGCATCTGCGGATCTGACCTTTCGTACTGGCGCCACGGCGTCTCGGGGACCGCTGCACTGAAGTCGCCGCTGGTCCTTGGGCACGAGGTGGCCGGCAGGATCGCCCAACTTGGGGCCGGCGTCGAAAACCTGCAGGTCGGCCAGCCTGTCACGGTCCACCCCGCAGAACTGGTGGGGGATGGATCCATGCCGGCGCGCCTTGCCGGCCGGACCAATCTCTACCCGAAGATCCGCTACTTCGGCTCCGCGGCGTTCGATCCCCACACCGATGGTGGCTTTAGTGAGCGCAAGCTCGCCAAGGCTTCACAGGTCCGGCCGCTGCCGGACGGAGTCAGCACGCTGCATGGAGCCTTGGCCGAACCACTCGCCGTCGCTATGCACGCCGTCAGCCGAGCCGGCGACCTCACCGGCCGGGACGTCCTGGTCAACGGCGCCGGACCCATCGGCTCCCTGGTCGTGGCAGCGGCCAAGTACGCCGGTGCCAGGACCGTCATTGCCGCAGACATCAACGACGCCGCACTTCAGATCGCTCAGGCGATGGGCGCTGACGAGGTCCGGAACGTCTCCCGTGATGGAGGCCTTCCGGAGGACATGGAGCTGGTGTTCGAGGCGTCCGGTATCCCGGCAGTGCTGGGGGGCGTCCTGCGTGCCACGGCCCGCGGCGGCACCCTCATCCAGGTCGGAAACCTGCCTGGCGCTCCCGCCCCGGCGGCCTTGGGCGATCTGGTCACGCGTGAAATCACGTGGATCGGTTCCTACCGATTCGTGGACGAGATGACCGATGCCCTCCGTGCCATGGCTGAAGGCCTGGATGTTTCCCCGGTCATCACCCACACGTTCGGAATCGACCAGGCGGCCGAAGCCATGAGGGTGTTTGGCGACCCCGCCGCCGGCAGCAGCAAAGTAATGCTCCGCCTCAGCCCAACTAAGTAGCAGTAGATGTCGTTTTGAGCCCTCATGACGACATCTGCTGCTACCTACTTGCAAATCCCCTTACCTACGAAGGACCACAGTGAAGATCACCGACGCACGGGTAGTGGTTTCGTCGCCCGGACGGAATTACGTCACGCTCGTTATTGAAACCGAGGACGGCATCACCGGCATCGGCGACGCCACCCTCAACGGCCGCGAGCTGGCCGTGGCGTCATACCTGTCAGAGCACCTCTGCCCGCTGCTGATCGGTCGCGACGCGCGCCGAATCGAGGATGCCTGGCAGTACTTCTACAAGGGCGCCTACTGGCGCCGCGGACCGGTGACCATGACAGCGATCGCGGCCATCGACGTCGCACTTTGGGACATCAAGGGCAAGGCCGCCGGCATGCCGGTGTACGAACTCCTCGGCGGGGCTGCCCGCGAGGGCGTGATGGTCTACGGCCATGCAAGCGGGTCCACGCTGGAGGACCTCAGTGCCGACTTCCAGCACCACCTGGACCTTGGCTACAAGGCCATTCGCGCCCAGGCGGCTGTCCCGGGCCTGGAAAAGACCTACGGAATCGCACCGGTGGACGGGAAGATGTACGAGCCCGCCAGCGGCAACGTCCCGCAGGAGGACACCTGGGAGACTTCGGCGTACCTGGACTTTGCGCCGAAGATGATGGCCCACGTCCGCGAAGAGTTCGGCTATGGGGTGCACGTCCTCCACGACGTGCACCACCGCCTTTCGCCGATCGAGGCGGGCCGGTTGGGCGCTTCGCTGGAGCAGTACCGGCCGTTCTGGATCGAGGATCCGACGCCGGCTGAGGATCAGTCGGCGTTCCGCCTGATCCGCCAGCACACCACCACACCCATCGCCGTAGGCGAGGTGTTCAACTCCATTTGGGACTGCCAGCAGCTGATCACCGAGCGGCTCATCGACTACATCCGCACTTCCGTTTCGCATTCCGGCGGCATCACGCACCTGCGCCGGATCTTCTCCCTCGCGGACCTGTACGGGGTGCGTTCCGGGTCGCACGGCGCGGGCGATCTCTCGCCGGCCTCGTTCGCGGCAGCCCTGCACGTGGACATGAGCATCCCCAACTTCGGCATCCAGGAATATATGGGCCACCGGGAGCCGGCGAACGAGGTTTTTACCGCGTCTTACAGCTTTAACGACGGGTACATGCACCCCGGTGACGCCCCCGGCATCGGGGTAGAGTTCAACGAGGAAGCCGCCGCCCGCTTCCCGTTCGACCCGAAATACCTGCCCATCAACCGGCGGCTCGACGGATCGGTGCATGACTGGTGAGCAACACGGACCACAAACCTTCCGCCCCGTTCGACGTTGTGGTGATGGGCGAGATCCTCGTTGAAGTTGCCACGGACATGGCCTTCGCCCATGGCGTGCCGGCCCAGCTCGGCATTTCCGGCGACGCCCTCAACGTGGCGGCGGCCGCGGCTGCCGCCGGCGCCCGCGTTGGCTTGCTGTCCGTGCTGACCGACGACGACCTCGGCAAGGCGATCGCCGCAAGGATCGTTGAACTCGGCGTTTCCCCCGATCTGTTGGCGTTCCGGACCGGACAGCAGGGCGTTTACCTGGTGCACTGCGACCCCGACGGGCAGCGCGAGTTCTCCTACGCCCGCAGCGGCAGCGTCGGATCCAGCCTTGGCCCCGACGACGTCGACCCGGCAGTGTTCTCGGCGGCCGGTGCCGTGGTGGCCGGCGGCATCGCGTGCGCCATCTCGGAGTCGTCCCGCGCCGCAGTCATGAAGGCAGCCGCGCTGGCCAAACGCTTTGTGTTCGATCCCAACTTCCGCCCCCGGCTCACGTCCGTGGAGGACGCGACGGCGGCACTGCTGCAGCTCGCGCCGCGCACCTTCCTGGCCACCCCGTCGTTTCCCGGCGAAACCTCCGCACTCCTGGGCTGCGGCACGGCGGCGGAGGCTGCGGCCAAGCTGCGTAGCCTCGGCGCCGTGAACGTTGCCGTGACGTGCGGAGCTGACGGGATCCAGCTGGAAGGCAAAGGCCAGGACAGCACTTGGATTAACTCCATCCCGGCACCCGCGGTTGTGGACCAAACCGGGGCAGGCGACGCGTTCGTTGGCACCCTGACGGCCCGGATGGTCCTGGGCGACACCCTCCCCGTCGCTGCCCGCTATGGTGCGGCGGCGGCGTCGCTGGTGGTGGGCGGCAAGGGCGGCACCGGCTTCATCCCCACGCTGGAGCAGACCCGCGCCCATGCGGGTGCCTCCGGACTTTCCCCCGAAGGAGTGCAGCCATCGCACGCCTAAGCGCAGCATCGCTGGCGGCGAACGGCAAACACCGCCCCCTGCTGGCCCGCGGAACGCTACGTCCCGGCATCGTCCACCTCGGCCTGGGCGCCTTCGCCCGCGCCCACACGGCGGTGTTCACCGAAAACGCCATGCTCGCCACAGGTTCCCAGGACTGGGGCATTGTGGGAGTCACCCAGCGTTCGGACACGGTCGCACGCCAGCTGGCACCGCAGGATGGACTGTTCACCGTAACGGAACGGGGCAGCGGAGCCGCGCCGCTTCGGGTGGTCTCCAGCGTTGTGGAGGCCATCTCCGGCAGGGACCACCCCGAAACCGTCGTGAACCGGATCGCCGCCGCCACCACCCACGTGGTGACGCTAACGGTCACTGAGAAGGGCTACCGGATTGATCCGCACACAGGATCCCTCAACATCGGCGATCCGCAGGTGCAGGCCGACCTCGCCGGCCACCCGCCGCAGACCGCCATTGGACAGATCACCCGGGGAATCCAACAACGTGCCCGTACTGGCGCTGGACCGCTTACCGTCGTTTCGTGCGACAACCTTCCGGGCAACGGGGAGCTGACCGAAACCCTGGTCCGCGCGTTCGCCACCGCCCTCCCTTCCGCCGAGGCCAGGCCACTCTTGGCCTGGCTGGATGCGAACGTGACGTTCCCGTCCACCATGGTTGACCGCATGGTGCCAGCCACTACCGACGGCGACCTTGCCGTCGTCGAACATGAACTGGGACTGCGCGATGATGCCGCCGTGGTGGCGGAACCGTTTATGCAGTGGGTCATCGAGGACAACTTTGCCGCGGACCGTCCAGCCTGGGAGGAAGCCGGCGCGCTGTTCAGCACCGACGTCGCCGCGTGGGAGGCGGCCAAGCTCCGCCTGCTTAACGCCAGCCATTCGATGCTCGCTTACCTTGGCCTGGCCACGGGCAAGGAGACCATCAGCGACGCCGTGGGGGAGGACGCCTTCCGCACGGCTTGCAGCCTCATGCTTGCCCACGACGCCCTCCCCACCATTAGCCTGCCCGGCGGCTTGGATGGTGCATCGTACTGCGCCCAGATCATGGAGCGTTTCGCCAACCCCGCCCTGGGACACACCACGGCCAAAGTGGGCAGCGACGGATCGCAGAAGGTCGGGCTGCGCCTGCTGACCACTATCCGCGCAAACCTCGACGCCGGACGCGAACCAAAGCGGGCCGCGCTCGCCGTGGCCGCCTGGATGCACCACGTGGCCACCACACCTGCGGCCAGGCTGAACGATCCCCTGGCCGCCGAACTCCAGTCCGCCCTTCCGGCGGAGCGTACTGCCGCCACCGTCGTCCCGGCGATGCTCGGCGTGCGTAGCATTTTCGACGCCGGACTCGCGGCCAACACCACCTTCGCGGGGCTGCTCGTGCACTGGTACCGCATCATCGACACCGACGGGCTGGACGGCCTGAGAAAAGAGATCACCCATGGCTGACGCAACCAGCGTGCTGCACGTTTCACCGGTCATCCCCGTCGTCACCATCGGGGACCCGCAGCATGCCGTCCCAGTGGCCAGGGCATTGGCCGACGGCGGCGTGCGGATTATCGAGCTGACGCTGCGCACGGACAGCGCCCTCGAATCGCTGAAGCTCATTGCCAACGAAGTGCCGGACATCCTTGTGGGCGCCGGCACCATCCTCACGCCTGGCCAGGCCGAGGCCGCCGCGGCCGCAGGTGCCCAGTTCCTGGTGAGCCCCGGAGTGACGCCGTCCCTGCTAGACCACATGCTGCAACTTGGCATCCCCGTGCTTCCAGGGGTGGCCACCGTCGGCGAAGTGATGGCGGTCCTGGAGCGGGGCCTGACGGCCATGAAGTTCTTCCCGGCCGGCCCGGCTGGCGGACCAGACTATCTCGCGGCCATCGGAGCGCCCATCCCGCAGGTGCAGTTTTGCCCGACGGGCGGGGTGAGCCTTGACTCCGCGCCGGGCTACCTGTCGCTGGCGAATGTCACCTGCGTGGGTGGCAGTTGGCTTACTCCCCGCGCAGCAGTTGAAGCCGAGGACTGGCAGCGGATTACGCGCCTGGCCCAGGGGACAGCCTCGCTCCGCCAGCACTGAGGAGCCGGAATTCTGGCCCTGTGAAGGGGCGCGGGGCATCTGGTCCTCGGCTGATCCGCCCCTCTGGCCCGGCCGGGAACAGTCCCGAGGTTCGAGTAGCGGGGCCGGGAGGTTATCCACATAGGCGATGTGCTGTGGTGTTCTTGTTGGCGCCTCGCTGGATGATGGGGGTATGGGGATCCCGGGTGTTGACGAGGCGGTTGAGGCTTTCGAGGCTGCTGCTGCGGAGTTTGCTGCCTGTATGCGCCGGGGGCTGGGTGGCCGCGGTTCCCAGACGGGTTTCCAGACGGGTTCCGGGGGTGGTGATCCTTTGCGGGGGCAGGCGGATGCTTGCTTGGACGGGCTGGGCGGTTCGGTCCGGGTGG
>NZ_JBBCBT010000030.1:0-23177 GCF_037203985.1 Pseudarthrobacter sp. CCNWLW217 | reverse complement strand
AAGATCCATTACCTAGAACCTATCCCGGCCCCAAAACACTGTCGATGGGGACCGCTGCCCATGCACCACCGCCCATCTGCACCACCGCCACACGGGCTAGTGGGCCGAGGTGCGGTTTCGGCTCCACCAGGCGAAGGAAACCCCGCCCAGTGCCACAAGCAGTACGCCTGCCATGATCGGCAAAAGCCCCGAGCCGAAGTCGGTGCCATCGCTGTCCGATACCGCAGCAGCGTGGGTGGGCCTTGCCGACTTCGTGATGGGCTTGTTCCAGTTGGATTCGGTCGACGGGGTTGCCGTCGACGGCGTGGGGCTGGGGGACGCAGCGGTTGGCTCTGCTGTGGCTGTCTCTTCGGCCGTTGCGCTGGGCTCGGGCGCGAGGGTGGGCTCCGGTTCGGGCTCCGGCGCTGCGGGCACCTGTTTGGCGGGTGGGGCTGGGGCGGGATCCACCGGCTGAGTCGGGACCGGGGGCTCCTGTGTGGGCTTGGGATCCGGCTTGCCTTGGTCTTCCCCAGGCCCGGTTGTAGGTTGCTCACACGACTCGCAGACGGTCGGTGAGGGTTCCGCCGTCGGAGAATCCGCGTGCGCAGCCCCCACCGCACCGAGGCCGACCGCCAGCGCCATGCCAACGGCAGCAATGGTCGCGGGGACAGCGCGCGGCACTGGGGAGGATCGGATCATGGTTACCTTTTCGACATCGCGCGGCTCCCCCTCCGCGGCAATTAGTGTTCCCGGTAGTCTGCTACAACACGCCGCGGGGCCGCAAATCCCCCCGAATTCACGGCACCCAATGTATAAGGAGCCTCAGTCCCCCATTGCTCAATGGGCGGAGGCCCGGTTCCGACCCCACCAGGCGAAGGCCAGGCCGCCCAGGCCCACCAGCAGCACCCCGACCAAGATGGTCAGCAGCCCCGGATCCCCGAAGCCGGGGCCCTCGCCGTTGGAGACGGCTGCAGCCTGGGTTGGTTTGGTGGACTTGGTGATCGGTTTGTTCCAGTTCGATTCTGTGGATGGAAGGGCAGTGGACGGCGTGGCACTCTGGGCACTGGTGGCCGCCTCACTGGACGCTTGCCCGGCCGGCTCACTCGTCTCCGGGGCCATGGTGGGAACCGGCGCAGGGGCGGGTTCCGCGGGCGGCGGCGCGGGAGGTGCGGGGGCCGGCGGAGCAGTGGGTTCTTCCGAGGTGGGTTTGGGGCGGGGAGTGCGCGGATCCTTCGGGTCGGGTTCAGACAGACCCGGAAGGCAGATCAGTCCGCACGTGGGTGTTGGTTCGGACGTTTCAGCGTTCGCAGGCGCCACCACCCAGAGGCCGATCGAAAGTGCCAAAACCGAAGCGGCCGCCGTCGCCGATACAACTCTGAGCGCGGACGGTTTTTGTTTCATTGATACCTTTTCGACAGCGCGCGGCCCCCTCCGCGCATCACTGGTTTCCCGGCAGTCTGCTACAACTGCTCCCTGGAGTCTCCTACAACACGCGGTTAAGCACTAAATCCCCCGTGCTTAACGTCCCGCTCTTTGCCGTCTGTCTGGCCCACGCTCTAGTCCCTGTTTTCCGGCGGCAGGGCGATCTGGAGCTTGCGTGCCTTGCCGCGCCCCACAATGTAGCCGCGGCCCGGAATGAACTCCGGACTGACCCGGCCCAGCGAAGTGTTCAACAGACTGTCACCCTCAATATCGCCGGGGTTGACGAGCAATCCCCTGCGCCCTGATTTGAACGGCTGCGACAGCGACCAGGCCGAGGACCAGGTGGAGGTTTCAGACTCTCCGATGACCCATTGGTCGGCCTTGATGGAGGCCGTCACGAGCTGCGCCACCCCGGATTCGGCGACCGTGTCGGTGAACTCGGTCAGGCCCTCGATGAAGATGGCAAGCTTGCCAGGGTTTCCGGAGGAGTGCCCGGTCAGGTCCTCAACGATGTCGGCGAGGTCGTCCGGCCCCACGATCGACCGGTTCCAGATGGGGAGCGAGGCGACTGCAGAGCGGCGGGATCCGATGTAAACCAGTTCCGTGTCCGGGTTGGAGCGCCGGAGGGCGTACGCCATCGTTACGAGGGCAACGGTCCGTCCTGAGCCGGGAGGGCCGGCCAGCAGCAGCGGACCCTTGGCCATGATTTCGGCGGGCTGCAGCGTTTCGTCGTCGACACCGATGACCGGAAGGTCCGGGCTGCCGGCCGGCAGCACGTCCAGGTCCACCTGGTCCGGGAGCCGCTGAATCCGGGGCGCCCTGTCCAGCCCCTGCCGCAGCATGGCCTCGCTGAGTTTGTGCACTTCCCTGGCCTGCAGGGCAAGGTTGGAGTCGCCTCCCAGCACTGCCAGCTGGACTTCGTGGCCGCCCAGCAAGCCCCGACCCGGAGGGGAGGTGCTGCTGAGGACGTCCTTGGGGACGTCCATGGACAGGTAGTCGTCTTCGGAGGACAGGCGCAGGACCAGCCGGCGCTGGATGGAGGCCAACAACGACGCCGGCACAGCGTTGGGACGGTCACCGGTAACTATCAGGTGGATGCCGAGGGGACGGCCGTCGGTGGCCAGCTGGAGGAAAATGTCCCACAACGCGGAGAGGCGGCTGTATTCGTACGTTTCGCGGAACGATGTCATGCCGTCCACGAGTACGAAAATCCGCTTCTCATCCGGCCGGTTGGCCAGTTTCCGGTACTCCACAATGGTGGAGGCCCTGACTTCGGCAAACCGGGCGGAACGTTCGTCGGCGATGTCCCGGAGCAGGCGCAACAGGCGGCCGACTCGTTCCACGTCATCGCCGCCGATGACTTCGCCCACGTGCGGCAGCTCTTCGAGCATCTTGAGCCCCGAGGATCCGCAATCGATGCCGTAGACGTGGACCGGCCCGCCGCGCGGCGTGACGGCGGCGGCGATGGCGATTCCGCGCAGCGCCGCGGACTTACCTGAGCCACCGGTGCCGTAGATGGCCATGTTGCCGTCTTTGTCGGGTTCGTAGAACACCGTGGGCTGGTCCTGGCGGGCGGGGTCGTCCGCGACGCCGAGCAGCAGCCGCTCGTCCGTCCTGGGATTCGGCAGCTTGGAGAAGTCGTACGTCTTCGCCAGTTCGTCCAGCCAGGGCTTGCGTGGCGGACGGATGGCCAGCGAGTCGGCCGCCCTGACAATGTTCGCCGTCATCCGGGCGATGTCGTTGGGGCCGGCGGGTTCTTCCTGGACCGGTTTTTCCGGGGCAGGAACATCCCAGGCGGGTCCGGATCCGAAGGCCATCTCCACGATGTCGATCTGGGGCCGCTGCGGTTTTTCGGTGGTCCAGCCGCCCGCGTAGCCGGTTTGGAATCCCTGGATCCGGCCGGGGCCGGTCTTGGCGGCGCCACGGCCGGGGATCGACGGGTCGAAGTAGGCGGCATCGGGCACACCGAGGATATCGGTGGCGTCGTCCTCGTCCGCCATGCGCAGGGCCACGCGGAGGTTGGTATTGGCGCGCAGGCTGTCCTTGATCACGCCGGCAGGACGCTGTGTGGCCAGGATCAGGTGCAGGCCGAGCGACCGCCCGCGGGCGGCAACGTCCACCACGCCGTCAACGAACTCGGGAACTTCGGTGGCCAGCGCGGCGAACTCGTCCACGATGATGATCAGGTACGGCGGGGCTTCGGGGTCGGCTTCACGCTGGAGGGCCAGAAGGTCCTTGGCCTTCTTCCGGTTCAGGAGGTGTTCGCGGTAGTGCAGTTCGGCCCGGAGGGAGGTCAGGGCGCGGCGCACCAGGTGCTGGGAGAGGTCCGTGACCAGGCCCACGGTGTGCGGCAGGTGCAGGCAGTCGGCGAACGCCGCGCCGCCCTTGTAGTCCACAAAGAGGAAGCTCACCCTGTCCGGGCTGTAGGCCGCGGCCATGCCCATCACCCAGGACTGCAGGAACTCGGACTTTCCGGCACCGGTGGTGCCGCCCACCAGGGCGTGCGGGCCCTCATTCTTGAGGTCAAGGTAGAGGGGTTCGACGCCCTTGGACCCAACGAGCGCGCGGAGCGTTCCGTTGTCCTTGCGGTTGGCGACTGCCGTGGCGTGGACGGAGTTGTTCTCGGTCCACCGTTCGGCCACAGCCTGGGGGCTGTCCAGGAAGTCCTTGCCAATGAGGGTGGCATAGGAGACGGCACGCGGCAAGTCGGAGTCATCGCTCATGGGCTTGCCCACGTCCACCACCGGGGAAAGCATCCGGGCCAACTGGCCGGCAAGTTCAGCGTCCAGGCTTTCGCAGCTCACCGGGTAGCTGTGGCGGCCCAGCCGGACCTGGCCTGTGGTGGTGCCGTGGTCGCCGTCCACCACCATGAAGTCGCGGCAGGCGGCGGGAAGGGCCTGGATGTCGGTAGCCACCCACATGACGTGGACGCCTGAATCCGCGCCACGTTCCGCGAGGCGGGTCAGGCGGCCGCGGTCAACGGGGGCGTCGTCCTCCACGATGACCAGCACGGCCGGCAGCATCGGCCCCGGGATTTCGTCCTTGGCGGGGTCGATGTCCGGGCGCAGGTCCGGGCCTGACCGGCCGGCCGCGGCTTCCCGGGCGTCGAGCAGGTCTTCCAGGCGGGCCAGGAGGGAGGAGCCGCTGGCCGAGCCAGCGGCCAGGTGGTCGCCACTGAGCGGGCTGTGGCCCGAACCGACGTGGGGCAGCCATTGCAGCCAGTTCCACCGTTCCCTGGACTGCGCTGAGGTGATGGCAGTGACAACTGCTTCCGCGGGCGAGTGGAGGCCCACCAGCTGCAGGACCATGCCGCGGGCGACGTCGTCGACCAGGCCGCGGGCACCTGCCACGCCGAATGACCCCGCGGTCCGCAGCTGCGAAACGACGGGCACGCCTTCAATGTCCCTGAACTGCTTGATGCAGTCCTGGATCTCCCGCATGTATGCGACTTCCGTGCCGTTCTCGGCCGGCTCCTCGAACGTAATGCGCGACGGCGCCGTGCCCAGTCCGAACCGCAGGCCGAGGAAGCCCTTGTGCTCGGGCCGGTGGGTCCAGAGCAGCGGGCCCAGCTTGTAGATCGAGTCCACGGTGTCGCTGACAGAGGGCGCTTCCTGCAGGCGGACGGCGCGTTCCACATGCTGCAGCTCGGTGATGTCCTGCCGGAAAGCGGCCATGGAGGCCCGGAAATGCTTGAGCTGTTCCTTTTGCTGCCGCCTGGTCTGCATTTTTTGGTCCACGTAGTGGCCCACGATGAACAGCGGCATCATGGCCATGAAAATGACGGAGAGCATGTTCCCGGTGACGGCGAACAGGACCCCGCCCATGATGAGCGGCGCCACCAGCATGATGTACGGGAAGGGCTGGTGGTCCGGCCGCTTGGGCCCGGCGGGCAGGACACGTTTCGGCGCGTCGAAGCGCGGGACTACCCGCGGGGACCGGTTGAAATCGACAAGGGGCGACGTCGGTGCTGCCGCATGGTTGCGGCCCAGCGGCACCACCGTCACGGTGGTATCGCCCAGGGTCACCGTGTCGGAGGAATTAAGCGTTGCCCGGGTGACGGGCAGGCCGTCCATCAGGAGGCCGTTGGCCGAGTTGGTGTCAACGATCTCGATGCTCTCGCCCACGGTGATGCGGGCATGGCGCTTGGAAGTGAGCGGGTCCGAAAGGCGGATGTCCACGTCCCTGTCGCGGCCGATGTAGCTGGTACCGGAGGGAAGCGAAAACTCCTGGCCGACGTCGGGACCTGAAAGGATCCGCAAAGTGGCGGCTGCCGGGCCCCGGTTGGCACCGGGGACATCGAACTGTTCACTGACCTGCGTCAGGGACACCACGGAACCAGGCCGCAGGCCGGATTCGAGGAGGTTGTCCGTGCGGGTCAGGATGTTGCCGCGCATCCCGCCGGCCACAAAGGCCTCATCGATCCGGAGCGAGAGGTTCTCCGGTGCCGGAGTCCCTTTCCGGTCGGGGTCGGCAGCCCAGAGCTGGGTGGCGATGTCCGCCACGGTCGCCAGGCCGTCCACGGTGACCGCGAGGTCCTTTGTCTCCGCCGGATCCCGGCGGAGTGTCAGGCGGATTCTCATCCTTCGTCCACGCCCCTCATTTTTTCCAGCAGATACAGGTCTTCGGGGGTGACCAGATGGGATGTCACGGCATGCTCCACAAGCCTGGCGCGCCGGTTGGTGGCGAGTTTTCCGCCCCCGCCGCGCAGCCCCACAACCCCCACCCGATCCAGCTTGTCGCAGACGTTGTCCAGCTTCCGGTTGAACCGGGTCAGCGCCCAGCCAAGCGTTTTGGCCGCGGCCGCCGACGACGGAATGGCGCTGAAGCCTGTCCCCTCGCGACGGAGCATCGGCTCGGCGAGGGCAACGATGAGGGCCTTCTGGGAGTCGGTGAAGACAACCGGGCCGATCGTAGTGTCTCCGTTGCTGTCGTCGTCTCGCGCTTCCTGCCGGAACGAAGGCGTCTTGAGGTGGACGGCGAATTCGTAGGTGGTGGGGCCGGCCGTGAAGATGATGTTGGTGTGGCTGAAGACCAAGGGTATGCGCGCGCCAGGGGAAAGCCACGCCTGCATTCCGCCGGAGCCGTCTGCAACGGTGGCTGAGAGCATGCTGCCCACGTTGCTGAGCCACCAGATCCCGTCGTAGCGGGCCACCTGCAGGAACTGCCGGTGCAGGTACGGGTTGTCATCAACCTCAAGGTCGCCTTCGCGGCCGATGTTGAAAACATCCTCGTCCGAGGGTTCGTACCATTCGCCACAGAAATCTATTGCCAGATCCCCCATTTTCCGTGCCTCCTCAAGGGCAATGCCAGTATCGCCAAGTTTTTCGGTCTGCTGTGCCGTGCTCATTCGCGGACACAGGCAATGGAGTCGTCCTCAAGCGGTGAGAACGCCCCGTCGCTGCGGACGATCATCACCTGGAGGCAGGTCGGTTCGTTGGGATTGGCCGCAACCTGCGCACTGAATCCATCGGTGGACTGGTATTCGGAGCCGCTCTCACCCAGCGTGTACACGCGCCATTTGTACGTGTCACCGGGCTTGGGCTGCGGATTCTCCCAGGTGAAAGTCACCTTGCCGCTGCTGTCCCGGAAGCCGGACAGGCCGGCGACGTCCGGCACTGACCCATTGTCCAGTGCGTCGGGCGGCGGCGTGCTGGCCTGCTCGGTGTCTTCAACCTTGGGCGGGGGCGCCGTTGTTGCCAGGACAATCCCCACGACCACCGCAAGGACCAGTACCGCGGCACCCGTCAAGGCGAGCCACAGATTCCTCTTTCCGTGGTCCGGGCGGGACTCCGTGACGGGCTCCTCGCCGCGGACCGCCCGGGTGACCGTTGCGTCAAGCTCAGGCTCGCGGCGGCCGGACGAACCTGTGCCCGGCTGCTGATCGTTACCTTCCGGTCCTCCCGGGAGCAGTGCCGGACGCTGGACGGTGGCGTCAGCGGTTCCCACGGCTGTCCCGT
This sequence comes from Pseudarthrobacter sp. CCNWLW217, assembly GCF_037203985.1. Taxonomy (NCBI): domain Bacteria; kingdom Bacillati; phylum Actinomycetota; class Actinomycetes; order Micrococcales; family Micrococcaceae; genus Pseudarthrobacter; species Pseudarthrobacter sp. CCNWLW217. The sequence continues at coordinate 15,819 of NZ_JBBCBT010000030.1, read as the reverse complement.
AGTCGGCTGCGCCGCCGCGCAGCATGGTGGCGTGTGCCCACTCGGCGGCAGGCTGGCTGCCGGTCTGCGGGCCTGTCCCAGGGCCGGCAAAGAGACTGCCGGGGACCTGCGGCTGAACAGGTGTGCCGAGCCCGTCCGTCGGTTGCGATGGAGCAGGCTGCAGCGCTGACGGCTGCGTCGCGGGCGAGGCCCGGGTTGGTGACGGTGCGGGCGTGGACGGCCCGCCGGCAGGCGGAAACAACGACTGCGGGACGATGCCTGGGCCCTGCGGCCGGGTTCGTGCCGGGAAAGTGGGGGCGCTGCCTGTCCGTTCCGGGTCGATGGCCGCGATGCTCCGAACACGGGTTTCTTCGTATCCGTCGTCCGGATGGCTTTCTTCAGGGTGCGGCTCTTCCAGCACTTCGAACGGTGTGACTGACAGGTTCAGTTCGGCCTGGATCCGCTGCAGGGCAAGGGCAAACGCGTGGGCGGAGGAATAGCGGGAAGCGGGGGATTTGGCCATGGCCGTGGACAGTGCGAGCTCCAGTGATTCCGGAACGTCCGCCCGGCCAAGGCGTGGCAGCGACATGGTGGAGATGCGTGAAATGAGCTCCCGCTGTGAGTTGTCCGCCCCGGGCATCACGAACGGCGACCTGCCGGCGAGCAATGTGTACAGCGTGGCTCCGAGGGCCCAAACGTCAACCATCACGCCGTCGGTTCCGCCGTCTGTGAACTGCTCCGGCGGGGACCACGGGATGGACATTCCGGCGTCGTCGTCGGCGTCGGACCCGCCCAGGGTTCCGGATATTCCGAAGTCCGTGAGTGCTGGACGGTTGTAGTCGGTCACCAGGATGTTGGCGGGTTTGATGTCCCGGTGGGCAATACCGGCACGGTGCGCGGTTTCGACGGCGGAGGCCACCTGGATGCCCACGGCAAGGACCTCATCGACGCTGAAGCGCTGCCTCCGGTACCGCACGTCCAGGCTGGGCCGGGAGCAGTACTCCATGGCCAGGTAGGAGTGTCCGGCGTCGGTGACCTCGGCCTCGTATATGGTCACGATGTAGGGGTGCGAGGACAGTTGGGCCATGAGGTTGGCCTCGGACTCAAACCGTCGGCGCGCACCTTCGGTCTTCAGGTCCGAAAGCAGGACCTTGACCGCCACCCTGCGGCGGGGCCGGTCCTGTTCGTAAAGGTAAACGTCTGAGAAGCCGCCTGACCCCAACAGGCTGATGTAGGAAAACCCCGGAATGTGGGGTGGCGGCGCTACGGGCCGTTTGGAACTCAAAGAATCTCCTCAAAGCGAAGCGAAATGCCGTCGCCCAGTTCTGCGATGTCGCCATCAAGCAGGATGGCCATTTCGTTCTGGGCCAGGCGCCTTGGCTGCTGGCCTTCCCGGACGAGGACGGTGCCGTTCGTTGCTTTCAGGTCGCACAGCATCACATGCCAGCCCTCGAGGCGGACCTGGACATGCGAGCGGGAGATGTCGCCGCTGGGGCTGGCAACCTGCACCAGGCGCGGCATCACGCCGCCCTGGACGCGCGAGACCGACGGCTGGCGGCCGATCACCAGAGACTGGTCAAGGTCCACAAGCTCGCCGCTGGAGACCCGCATGCGGCCCAGCCGGGGCCGGGAAACCTGGACAGCATCCGACGGCAGGGGCTGCCCGCAGACCGCACACTGGGCGTGCGTCGGCGGATTCGCGTGGCCCTGCCCGCAGACCCGCGCAAGGACCATGGGGCCGGCGGATCCCGCGGCCTCCGTGTCGGCGACGGCGGGCGCGGGATGCACGGCCATCCCGGCAAGATCGCTCTTCATGATCGTCTGGCCGTCGTGGTCACCATCGTCGCGGACTGCCTCACCACGGGCTGCCTCACCACGGGCTGCCTCACCTCGGCCACCGTCACCACGGCCACCTCGGTCATCACTGCCCGGCCCGGGCTGTGAGGACATTCCCCCGCCAGTGTTCCAAGGAACTGAATCGATCAGTCCGCCGGAGGGTGCCGGTGCTGGTGCTGGTGCTGGTGCCTCAGTCGACAGCATGTTCCCGGCGGCGGGTGTCTCCGCGGGGTCCGCAGCCGAGGGCGTCTCCGCAGCGTCCGCAGCCGCGGATGTCTGCTGTGCAGGGGGCTCGGACAGCAGGCCGTCGGGATCGTCACGGACAGCAGCGTCTTCTATGCTGCGGACCACAGTGCGCTCCCAGAGGTGGTCGTACGTGCTGGTCTGTTCGGAGGCCGGGGCCGCGTCCGGCGCCGGCTCTTCCTCCACCAAGGAAGCCGCATCCCCGGTTTGAAGGACAACATCCTCCGCCGGCCCGGAATCAGGATGTTCGGCGGGAAGGTCTTCGAAGTCTTCATCCATGACACCGATGACGGTTTCGGCCGATGCGCCGTGCTCCGGGGCATCAGCGGCAAACGTGGCATCCGGCACGGACTGGGCCACAGCCCCGGCCGGGGCCGCGGGTTTCTCAAACACGGCTTCCTCAGGGTCCAGTGCCACCATAGCGCCAGGCTCTGTGGCCGCCACCGCCGGCACAGTTGCCGGCACCGCGCCTGCAGGCACCACAGCGATAGGAACGGGTGCGGCCGCAACTGGTCCGGCCGCAACTGGTACCGCGGATACAAGCGGTGTTGGGACAGCAGCTTCAGCGCTGCCGTCCAAGTCAACGGTCAACGCCTGCAGGAGGACCACGCCCTCCTGCAGGGGCAGCGCAGGACCCGTGGTTTCACTGCCCGGAACGTCAACACCAGGAACGGTGATGCTGTACCACTCGGGGGCCGCGAGATGCCGTTCGGCCCACGTCGTCACGTCACGCCCATGAAGCTCCACCGGTCCGGTGGGCAGCTGCACTGTCAGGTCAATGTCTCCGCGCAGGAAAACCCGCAGGGAGTTGTTGAAATCCACGATTCCGAACGGCGGTATCTGGGCCAGCGACACGCCGAAGCTGCTGGTGACGGCGTGGAGCAGCTCATGGACCTCAGGTCCGCTTTCCAGCAGCTCCCACAGGGAGTGGACCAGCTGAGGGGGCGTATCGGGTCCCAGAAGGACGGCCGTGCGGGACCGGACAATGCCGTGCCATGTGCCTGGCACATAGTTATTCCCGGTCATCGCGTGGCTCCTCGCTTTCGTCCTCGCCCGACGTTTCCGGCCGTGCGGCGTCCACAACCTGGGACCGCGGCAGGGTGATCTCGTCCTCCGCGTCCGAACCGGGCCGAGGCGCCGTAGTGGCGATGCCGCCGTCGTTCATGACATTCCTGGCGTCCACCACGATGACAGTAACGTTGTCCCTGCCTCCGTTCCGGAGAGCGGCCTGGATCAGCGCATCCACCGCGTCCTGCGGATGGCCCACGGTACTGAGGATCCGGAACATGTGCTCGTCCGTGAGTTCGGCGTTCAGCCCGTCCGAGCAGACCAGGATCCGGTCGCCCTCCTCCACCGGGAGCAGCCAGTAGTCGGCTTCGGTCTCGTCCCCGGTACCGAGGGCCCGGGTCACAACATGGCGGCGAGGGTGGACAGTTGCTTCCTCCGGCGTGATTTCGCCGGCATCGACAAGTTCCTGGACCTCGGAGTGGTCCACGCTGACCTGGGCAAACTGGCCCTGGCTCAGCCGGTAGGTCCGGGAATCGCCGATGTTCATGACCAGCCAATAAGGCATGCCCATCTGCTCCACCACCACAACCCCGGTCAGCGTTGTGCCGGCCCGGGCCCCGGTGGCCTCGCGGATGGAGTCGTCGGCCTTCATCAGGTATTGCTGGATAACTGCGGCGGTGACGCTCCGCTCTCCCGTGGCCAGTTGCGGCATGGCCGCCAGGGCGCGGACGCACATGCCGCTGGCGATCTCGCCGGCTTCATGGCCGCCCATTCCGTCAGCCACGGCAAAAACCGGGTCCGAAGCAATGAAGGAGTCTTCATTGAGCTCGCGCCGCAGCCCACGGTCTGTGCCGTAGCCGTAGCTCAGGCTCAGCCCGGAGTCGTGGTCTGCGGCGGCGGGAACACTGGCGGCTTGGGAATTCATGCCTGTCCTAGGTGGAAGGAGCGGTCACCAAAGTGGACAGTGGATCCCGGGCTGACAAAGGCGGGCACGCCCGGCTTGAGTGGGGTGCGCAGGCCGTCCGGAGTGGTGACGGCGCTCCCGTTCGTGGAGTTCCGATCCGTCACCCACACGCCCGCGCCATCCGAGAGGACGTGAAGATGCGTTTTCGAAATTGATCGGCCGGGGTCGTCCACGGCCAGCAACTGGGCCTGCTGCTCGCCCGCCTGCCCCACGGGGTTGCGGCCTACCAGGACGTTCCGGTCAAGCTGGAAGTCCCGGCCGTCGTCGAGCCTGATCCGCAGGACGGCCACGGGCGCCGCCTCACGGAATCCCCCGCGCATCTGCGTGCGGTCGTGGTCGTCGTCGGGGTGGGCTGCTGCGGGAGCCTGGCCTGGGGCACTGTGTTCCCTCGGAGCCGGATGGGCGGTGGGAATCGGCGCGGCGGGTTGGCCCGGCGTGCCGGCTGTGCCATGAGTGCCAGGCGGCACGGGTGCGGCTGCGGGTGCGGGCGGCGTGAAAGGCTGCGGAGCGAACGCCTGGGGAGCGGCATAAGGCAGCTGCGCGGCTGGCTGGGCTGCCGGCCCCTGAGGGGTGGCGGCCGGGGCGGGCGGAACGGCCTGGGCCATTGGTGCAGGCTCCGGGTGTACGGCGGCGCGTGGTGCCTGGCTGGCAGGTTGCCCTGCCGGCGGCTGCCACTGGTTGGGGTTCAGGGGCGCCTGGGCGTTGATGACCTGCGGGGCTTTGGCTGCTCCGGCCACGGGCGACGCGACCTGCTGCACGGGCGGCAGGTCCAGCGGCGCGAAACTATAGGGTCCTTGGATCCCGCCAGTGGCAATGGGGTTCCGTCCGGCCTTGACGTCAAAGACGAGGGTTTTCGCGGCGGTGTCGTGCCAGCCCCGGAGCTTGCCGTTCTTGTCCCAGGAGTTCGAGACCACCACGAGTACCGCCCACGCGGCACCGGCCAGGACCAGCGGCGCCAGGATGAAGAGTGCCGCGTCGAACCACTTGAAAATGACCAGCGCAGCCGCCGCAACGACGGCTAACAGGATGCCCGCTCCAGTGACAAGCCCGCGGAGGAAAACTGCTCCCCCGCCCGGCGCATAGCCGTCGTTGTCGGCGCTGCGGATGCCCATGAGCCGGTTGCCGATCGTGATTCCGGACCGGCCTTCCAGACCCAGCAGGACGAAGATATAGACGAGCGTCAGCCCGAGGCCAATGCCGCCGAACAGAACCAGCGATCCCGTGTCATAAGTGATGAATCCACCGCTTTGGGTGCGCGTCACCCCGGCGAAGCCAATGGCAAATGTCACTACCAGGACCACCAGCGGAGCGAGCCAGTCCAGCACGGCAGCCCCGAGACGCTTTCCCGACGCAGCCGGAACAAGCCCAAGATTAACTGCCATGCCCGTTCCTCCCCCTTGACCGTGGACGGCCTGTGCCATTCCGGGACCGCTGTCAGCCGGGACCCGTTGTACTACCGGGATAGTACCGGGAATCGCGGCGGCATGCTCAGCCGCACGTTCCATCAACGCCTGCTGGGCGTGGTCCACGTAGCGGGCATTCCGGGCAGCCCTGTTGGGCAAAGGGGCTCCGCAGGCGGTACAGAACGTGGCACCGGCGCGGATCAGCTGCTGGCAGCGCTGGCAGCGCTCGGAGTCTTGCGTCATGGTTCGGTGTGGTTCTTCCTGCCAGGGTTCCTCAGAACAGTGGACTCATCAGGTTCGGAGGGGCCTGCGGGGGTTGCCGCCGGACCGCTCTCCACCCTACCTTCGGCCGACTGCGGCACAGCTGAGCCAGCCTGCGGTGCGGCGCCGGGCTGCTTTACGTCGCCGGGCTGTTTTGCGGCGTCGCCTGGCCGCCGAAGCGACGCCAGCCCCCGGCCGGTGCTGCGCAGCTTGAGGGCTGCCCGCCCGTCCGCCAGCAGGGACCTGGGTGAGAACCTGGCCCGCTGCCTGCGCCAGAAGCCCACGGTCGCGGTCATTTCCTTGAGGGAGCCGTCCACGATGGTCCAGTATTCCTTGACCTCTTCCTCGCTCGGCTGCCCGGCGCCAAAGATTGACGCGTCCGCACGGCGGGCGAGCATCGTTGTGGTGGTCCCGGTCAAGGGGAAAGCTTCCGCCACTACCGCAGCGCTTTCCCGCCGCGTGGCGCGGGTGTCGATTCCCGCCCCCATGTCCGTGGCGAGGCTCAGCACCTCGTTCCAGCCCCCGCCGACGCGCTGCGCCGGGTGGCCTTCGGTGAACCGGGACTTCCGTCGTCGTGATTTGAGCAGGGCGATGATCAGCAGCGGCAACGCCAGGATCGACAACGGAATCAGGGCAACCCCGAGGGCGCCTAGGAGCGCGCCCCAGAACAGCCAGGGGTTGTTCTTCTTCTGGTCCGCATCCAGCGCATCCGGGGAGGAGTCCGGCGGCAGGTCTGCGGGCTCCTGCGGGGGCGGGGGCGGCTGAAGCACCTGTGGCTTGGGTTTGGATTTGTTTTCTGGGTCCGGCGGGATGGGGATGTTGTCCTTGGGCGGTGTCGGGTCAAAGCTGACCCAACCCACGCGGTCGAAGGCCACCTCCACCCAGGCGTGGACGTCCTTGCCGGTGATCTTCACTTCGCCGGCGCCGTTCTCCGGGCTGGTCGGATCGGGGTAGAAGCCCATGACCACGCGTGAGGGGATCCCCAAGTGGCGGAGCATCAGCGACATCGCCACGGCATACTGTTCGTCGTCGCCGAGCATTTGCTTGGCCGTCAGGAGGTTCCTGATCCGGGACGAGCTGTGCCCGGAGACGCTGGGCAGTTGCCCTTCGGTGACCAGCCCGTTGCTGAAAGCGCCGGTCTTCTGGAAGTGGGCCTCGATCTGGCGGACGCGGTCGATGGCGGTGGGTGCGTCGGCCGAGAGGTCGTTGGCCTGCGAGCCGACCACCGGCGGCACCTCCAAAGCGTCAGGCAGGGTGACTTTGGCAAAGTCGTACTGGGTCAGCTGGCCATGCTCCAGCTTGACCGGATCGGACACCTGGACACTGTAGGAGTCACCCTTCGAGAGGCCCTTGGTGGTCACTGCGGTGTCCGTGCCCGAATTGAAGTACAGGCCCGAAGCTGCCCCTGACGCACTTTGGTCAAAGCTCAGCCCCGTGGTCTTTCGGCCCCCCGGAACGAAAAAGCCTTGGTAGTCCTCGATGGTGATGTCAATGGCGTAGTCATTGGTAGGCACAACACTGGAAGTATCGGCCAGGGTGTTGATGGATTTGGTATCCCCCACCTTGCTGAAATTGCCGGAACCGTTGGGGTCCATGTTGTAGTTGGTGCCGTTGAACGCGTCCAGCGCCCCCAGCCGCACCCTTCCGTCCCGCGGCAGGCCCTTGACCACAAACAGCGTGTCGTCCTTCTTGTCCTTGACGAAGGTCCGGAAGCTTGCCAGTGGCGTGATGTAATCCTTGGGGTCAAATGGCGGGACCACCACGTTGCGCAGCACTTTCCTGTCGTCGCTCGCCGTGACCAACGGGGCCGCGACGGCGGTGATGGCCATGCTTGCGGCGATGACGGCAGCGGCGGTGCCGAGCCTGCGGATCCTGGCGCGCTGGGCAGTGCCGGCGTCGCTTTGGGGGCGGTTGACGGACACTTTCCGAGTGTCGCTTCGGCGCAGTGCATCACGGCGGAACGTGGCCCAAGCGATCGCAATGACCGTCAGGCCAATGCCCCGCTCCACCGTCAGGAATGCAGCGTTGGTGCTGAATGCAATGCCCGTGACAAAGAGGGCAAGCACAGGCAGCAGCGGCCAATAAGGAGCCTTGGCCCGCCAAGTGAGGATTCCTGCCACCAGCGCGGTGAGCAGGGAGCTGAGGAACGGAACAATGAGGACTCCCCCGGCGGTCCCCACAGGCACACCGACGGTCAGCATGTCCTTCCAGGCGAACACCACCCCCAGGAGCAGCGTTCGGAGGGAGTCCAGGCTGGGGACGAAGCCCGCGATGGCTGCGTCCGGCACGGCCAGCACGGTTCCCAGCACCAGGTAGGCGCCCAGCGCCAGGGCGGAGGTGATCAGCAGGCCAAGCCGCAGGTGGGCGTTGGCGGCGGCGAGGCCGAGTCCGAGGATGATGCCGCCGAACCCGGAGATGAGATAGTAGGCGTCCCCGCCGAAGCTGAGGCTGAAGCCCAGCACGCCGAGCCCGAGCAGGATGGTGAGCGCACCGGCGTCGACCATAAAATGCCACGCAGGCTGGCCATCCGCGAATGCTGACTCATGCTCTTGCTGCTGGCGCTTTTTCTGCCGGGATGCCCGGGGGCGGAGGTCGGATGCGGAGCTCATGCGGCCGCCTTTCTCAGGACGATGGCGAGGTCGGCGAGGTCGCCCAGGGTCAGCACCGTCAGGTCGGCGATGTTGGCCCGCGACGGCGCCGCTCCGGTCTGGAGCCGCACGGCGAGGCTACGGACGCCGGGAGCGACGGAGGCGGCAGCGGAACGAAGCTGGGTGGGCGTGACGTTGCTGCCCACTACAAAGAACACCACAGAGGCGTTGGGGACCGTGTCGGCCAGGGACCGGGCAAGGTCGACGGCGGAGCGGCGCATGGGTGCCCCGACGATCCTGGTCATGTCGTCCAGCATGTTGCGCCCGGTTTCGCAGCGCAGTGGACCCTTCTGGGTCAGGACGTCCAGCTCCCGCTGCTCCCGGATGGCCTGGCGGCCGATCGAGGCGGCGGCAGAGATGGCCATCTCGAATTCCTGTTCCGAGGCATACTCGTCCGTGTTGATGGACAGAGAAATGGCCAGGTGGGCGCGCCGGGTTTCCTCGAACTGGCGCACCATCAGCTTGTTGGTCCGCGCAGTGGTCTTCCAATGGATGTGCCGGCGGTCATCCCCCGGCACGTAGTCCCGCAGTGCGTGGAAGGACACGTCTGCGCTGGAAAGGTCCGTGGTGGGCATGCCTTCAAGGTCGCGGATGAAGCCCGCGGCCGAACCAGCGAGGGCAACGGTCCGGGGATGGACGAAAAGGTCCTCCGGTTCGGTCCACAGCACCTGGCGGCGCAGCAGGTGCAGAGGGTCGGCACGGACGGAGCGGACCGGACCCACCACGATGACGGCGCGGCGGGCGGTGGGGATAGTGAAGAGGTCCTCGTGGACCTGCTGGGGCTTCATTCGCGGAAGATGGAAGACGGCCGTGGCGGCACCGACCGGCAGTTCGAGGGCGGCCGGCAGGAGCGGACGGGCGGAGGTGTTGGAGACCGCGATGCTCCCCACGGCGCTGTCGCCAACGGCGACGCGGGTACGGGCGAGGTCCAGGACCACGCCGTAGGATGACCGGCCCAGGATAAAGCCGACCGCGATCGCAAAGAGTACAAACGCAGCGATGGCCGCCGCTTTGGCTTCCTGCCAGCCGAACGACTGGCCGGTGGCCCACAGCAGGATGGCGGCGGCGAGCACAGACCAGCCCAGGATGCTCACGACGGACAGCACCGGCCACACGTACCGGAGCCAAAGGCCCCGGACCTTCTGCCAGGCCGGTGCAAGGGCCAGGCCGGCCGTGCTGGTGGCCTCGGCCCAAAAAGCCGGGGGGTGCAGCCGAGTGGGCTTGCCGTTCCGGTGGAAAAGTTGCCGGAGACGGTCAGCAAGCCGGATCAACGGAGTGCTGCTGGACATAGTGGTGCCTTCGTTTGCGCTGGGTGGTGGTCGGGAGGTCCTGGAACCGTCAGGCGGTGGCGCGCTGCTGCGGGGCTGCAACGTCGGACAGGACCCGGGCCAGGACTGCCTCAGGCGTGGCGCCGGAGAATTCAGCCTCGGGATCCATCACGAACCGGTGCGTCCACACCACGGCGGCAAGTTCCTTGACGTCGTCCGGGAGGACGAAGTTCCGCCCTTGGCCCGCAGCCCAGACCTTTGCGGCGCGGACCATGGCGATGGCTCCACGGACGGAGACCCCCAGCCGGGTCTCGGGCGCGTTGCGGGTCTCTTCGCAGAGCCGGGAAATGTACTCGAGCACGGCGGTGTCCACATGGACGGTGGCCGCGAGGTCGGCCATGTCCGCCACGGCCTGGGTGGTGATCACGGCGGTGATCTCCTTGGAGCGGTCCTTCAAGTTGGCGCCGCCGAGCAGCTTGACGGTCGAGGCGTGGTCCGGGTAGCCGATGGAGGTCTTGATCAGGAAGCGGTCCAGCTGCGCCTCGGGCAGCCGGTAGGTGCCGGCCTGCTCGATGGGGTTCTGCGTGGCCATGACCATAAACGGCCGGCCGGCCTCGTAGGTGACGCCGTCCACGGTGACCCTGGATTCTTCCATGACTTCCAGCAGCGCCGATTGGGTCTTTGGCGAGGCACGGTTGATCTCGTCGGCCAGGACGATGTTGTTGAAAATCGGTCCCTTGTGGAACTCGAACTTCTGCGTCTTCTGGTCGTAGATGGTCACACCGGTCACGTCGGACGGCAGCAGGTCAGGGGTGAACTGGATGCGGTTGTTGGATCCCTGCACTGTGGCTGCCAAGGCGCGCGCCAGCGAGGTCTTGCCGGTGCCCGGCGCGTCCTCGAAGAGCACGTGGCCCTCGGCGAGCATCGCCGTGAAGGTCAGCCGGATGACATGTTCCTTGCCCAGCACCGCCTGTCCGACATTGGCAACGAGCTTTTCGAAGGTGCCTGCAAACCATTCGGCCTGCTCGGTGGTCATTGTCATGGAATTTTTCCTTTGTCTTGGTCAAGGTTTGGCCGGACCCGAGGAGTCCGGACCCAACAGTTGCTTTGGTGGTAACTGACTAGCGGTTTGGCATCCCGTTCGGCGGGTTGCAGCCAAGGTTCGATGTGTCGCAACGGAGCCAGTTGCCGGCCGCCATGCCACTGGTGAGGTGGTACCAGATGCCCGTGGGGTTGTTGGACGTCTTGTACCAGACCTGGTAGCGGTCGGATTGCGCGGCGGCACCGGCGTCGAGCCATTTGCCTTCACCCACGCACGAGGACGGGTTGCCGGCGCGGAAGCTGTCCGTCCCCTTGCGTGGTTCGGTGCAACTGCGAACGGGACTCGCGGTGATACTCCACGACGAAGGTGGCGGGGGCGTGGGGTCCGTTCCGGAACGCGAATTCGCCTGGCCTGCCGGACCCACCGCCGCAGTAACCGCACGGACCTTCAGTGTCCGGACCTGGTCCCAGCCGCCGGCGGACCGGTCGAAGCGGTTTGCCAAACCGACGTCGATCCACGCTCCCCCTTCGTAGCTGACCTCAAAGTGATCAAGCGGGCGGCCGTTAGTTGTCGGGTTGTTCCAGGTCCAGTGAACGTCGCCGTCTCCCTGGGCCGACGTCCGTCCGTCCACGTTGGGGGCATTCGGCGGGCCGTAGGGGTTGCCGGAGCCGATGTTCTTGGCATCGCTGGAAACGTTGTTCTTGGTGGAGGTGGCGATGATGGTGACCGTGATATCCCGGCCGTTGGTCATCCCGTTGATGGTTCCACCACCGGCGGGGATGGTTCCCGACCTGCCGTCCGCGTTGTACGTGTACTGGATTTCACCTTCGGTGGAGCCGTTCCGCTGGGCCTGGGTCAGCGGGGTGAAGGTCACCTTGAGCTGGCCGCTGGTACCCGTGTCAGCCACTGTGCCGCCGCTGACCGGGTCAGGCTTGCCGGCCGCCCGGATCTGGGCGGACGGGCTGCTGGTCCCGCTGGTGCCGGCCTTGTTGGTGGCCGAGACGGTAAAGGTGTAGTTGGCCTCGGAGTTGTCCACCGTGACGTTCTGCGTAGTTCCTCCCGTCACTGCTTGGGAGGCCACCACTGCCCCGCCCCGAAGGGTAGTGAGGGTATACGAGGATACGGCGTCACCGTTGTTGTTCGGCGCAGTCCAACTGACCTTCAGCTGGCTCTGTGGCCCCACGGAGCCGGCCTGCGAAGCGGTCGGAGCTGCAGGGGTGGCCGGCGGGCCGGCAGGCACTGCGGCGGCTGAGTACGGACTCCACTCGGACGGATCCTTCGCATCATTGCGGGCCAGCACCCGGACCTTGTACGACACGCCGTTTTGCAGTCCCTTCCAGACGTAGCTGACCGCGGTCAGGTTCTGGATCTGGGCGTTCTGGCCGGGTGGGGCGGGCGAGATCTCCAGGTCATAGGACTTGACCGGGGAGCCCTTGCTGGCCGGTGCCACCCAGTTCACGGAGAGCTGCTTGTCGCCGAAGTTCAGGGTGGGCGCCAGCGGGGTGTCGGGCTTGACGTCGGGACGGACCTCAGCGGACGCCGGGGAGCGGTCCGACTCACCGAATTCGTTAGTGGCCGTCACCTCGAAGTGGTACTTCGTGTTGTTGACCAGCCCGTTCAGGGTGCACGTGTTGGCGGGGCAATCCTGCCTGAAGCCGGACTCACCGTACACCGTGTACTTGGTGATGGGTGACCCGCGGTCTGCCGGGGCGGACCAGTTCAGCAGGGCCGTCTGGTCCCCCACGCTCTGGGCCTGCGGTGTGGTGGGTGCAAGCGGCTTGTCCTTCACGGTCAGGCGGATGCGGGCCGTTGCCCGCCGTGAAGATTCCTCAGTTTTGTCGGCAACTGTGTAGGACACCACCATGGACCCGGAGAATCCCGGAGCCGGTGTCACCACCACTGCATCGCCGGATACTTCTACGTTGCCACTCCCGGTTTCGGCACCGGCCGCGACGATCTTCAGAGCCGTCTCGGGGAACGGGTTGGAGTCGTTGGCCAGGGCTTTTACAGTGACGGGCTTCCCGGCCGCCGCATTGGGCTCCACGTCATCGTTCGCCACCGGTTTGGGCCTGTTGGAAGCCGTCACTGCCAGTTGGTAGGTCGCAGTTGCCTCAAGGCCGCGGGAGTCCTTGGCCTTGACCTGGACGGCGCCCGTGGTGCCGGTCGTTGTTGAACCATCAACGGACGTTTTGAGCGTCTTTCCGTCTATCCTGGCGTTGAAGCTGGCGGGGCTCCCCCCGACAAGTTCGTATTTCATGTTGTCCACGTCGTCCCGGTCCGGATCCGACGTCAGCCGGCTCAGATCCAGCTCCGCAGTCTCCCCCTTGGGGACCTCGACAGTGGCGCCCAGCAGGGTGGGCGGGTTGTTCCGGTTCGGATCGGGCAGGACCTTGGTGCGGATGCTGAGGGTGGATTTCAGGCCCTCGGGATCGTCCGGTCCAGTGCCGTCAGTCACCTCGAAGCTGAGCGATCCCGGCCCGACGTAATCGGTACCCGCGGTGTATTTGAGCGACGTGGCGCTGCCGGCTGTGGGATCGCCGCCATCTGCACCGATGAGCTTGATCCGGTCGGTCTGGGTCAGGCGCGGGGAGCGGCCTTCCCGGACTTTGACCCACTCGTTCAGGTTCACAGTGACGGACTGGCCGGCAATGACCTCAATCACCTCGTCCTTGGCGAGCGTCGGCACCTGCTGTCCGATTCCCGGCACCCAGATGATGGCGGTGGACTTCTGGCCGTCCACGTCCTCCACGGTGTAGGGAATCAGCTGCGGCTGTTCAGTCAGGTCAACACGCATGTTGCCGTCGGCGCCGGGACGGGCGGTGGTGGCCTCCGTGCTGATTTTGAGGTTTTCGCCCACGCCGTCGGGGTCTTCGTCGTTTTTCAGGACCGGAACGTCCACGGCCGTCTTGCCCATGGTCTGGGCGGAGGTGACCCTGTCGTCGCGGGCGATGGGTGCCTGCAGGGGTACTTCGTTGTCCACCACCACGCGGATGGTGGCCTGGGCCTTGGCGTCGCGGTCGTCGGCGATGGTGTACCGCACATTGACCGTCCCCTCGGCCCCGGGAGCCAGCAGGATGATGCGGCCGCTGGATTTGCTGACGGTGGCCTGGAGGGCGTCGTCAGCTTCGATGCCGTCGGTAAGGATGCGGATGAGGTCGCCGTCGGGATCGGTGTCGTTGCCCGTGGCGTCGACGGCGATCTGGCGTCCGGGACGGACCTTGATTTCGTCGTCCACAGGCGTGGGGTTCTGGTTGGTCTCGCCGCGCGGGGCGATCCCAACTGTCACGGTTCCCGTATTGACGGCGCCTTGGCGGTCCACCACCTTGTAGCGGAAGGTATCGGTTCCCGCGCCGTCTCCGGCGGCTATGAAGTCGATGAAGTTGCTGCCCACGGTGGCGGTTCCCATGGCGGGCGTGCTGTCGATGCCGGTCAGCTGCACGGAGTCGCCGTCAGGGTCAATGCCGTCCAGCGGGACCGGGATGCGCACCGTACCCGCGGCGACCACACGTGCGGTCAGGTTCCGGGGTTGCGGGCGGGAGTTCTCCGACCCCTCCAACGGAAGGATATGGATGGTCACTGCGGCCGCGCTTTTCTGTCCCTGCGGATCCACCGCGTTGTAGATGGCCCGGACCGTCTTGGGCTGGGACCCGGCGATGAACCGGAGCGTGTTCTCTGAGACGAAGCCCTTACCGTCCAGCTCATCCACGTTCTGCGGCAGCACAGGGTCAACGGTCAGCTTTTCACCCTGCGGGTGGGTGTCGTTGTCCAGGACCGGAATGGTCACGACGTCGTTGACGCGGACGTTCACTTCGTCCGGCTTCGGCTGCGGTGCTTCGACGACGGCGGGGGCGGGCACCGGGACCACTGAGACGCTGCCGGTGGCAGACTTGCGGCCGTTGGACATCGTGTATTCGAACAGGAACGGTTCCTTGGTGCCCAGGACGTCGGTGATCCGAAGGACGCTGTGGTCGATCACGCTCACGGACGCGGTGATGTTGTCCGGCAGCTGAACGGACTGCAGGACCAGGACTCCGCCGGAGGGGTCGGAGTCGTTGGCCAGCGGGTCAAGGAGGACGCTGCCGCCGGTGGGCATCAGGGCAACGTCATGCACGGCAACGGGGTCGCCGGTGTCCTTCCCGGATTCCACGTCAACGCGGATCAGGCCCTGGCTGCTCTGCGGCCCGTTGCTCGCGATATAGGTCAGGTAGACCGGGCCCGGGGTGGTGCTCTTGAAAGTGAAGGTCCCGCCGTCGGTCACGGGACCGAGTTCCGCCGGCCCGTTGGCTTCCACCTGGGCCAGCCGCAGGGCACCTCCGTTGGGGTCGACGTCGTTCTTCAGGGGCGCGATCACCAAGTCCTGACCGACCACCGCCGTCACGTGGTCGGCATTGACTACAGGTGCCAGGGCGCCGGGCGGCTGGACGTTGACCACGACTTTTCCGGTGACCGTGGCGCGGCCGTCCCAGATGGTTACGGTGACGTTCTTCTTGCCTGCGGTGGCGCCGGAATCCTGGAAAGTCAGCAGGCCGTCGCGGCGGACTTTGACCTGGTCCTGGTCGTTGTCGGCTTTGGCGTCCATCAGGACCAGGTCGTCGCCGTCGGGGTCCATCCAGTCCGTGAGGATGTTCTGGCTGACGGTCTTGCCCTGTTCCACCAGCATGGTGGTGGCGTCGCCGCCTCGCTTGAACAAGGGTGGCCGGTTTTCTTCCGGGCCCACTACGCTCAGCGTCACCTGGCCGCCCGCGGACAGGCCACGGCCGTCAGCGGCGTTGTAGTCGAACGTTTCGGTGCCCGGCTTTGCGTCCGCCGGTACCGAGATTTGGAAGGCAGTGCCGCCGTAGATGCTTTCGAGGCTTCCTGCCTTGGGTCCGGCGTTGCCGACGGCGGCGGTCAGGACGTCGCCGTCGGGATCGGAATCGTTGTCCAGGACGCTGAGGACGGTGGTGCGTCCGGGGCGGACGCCCACAGTGTCCGGTTTCGTTTCCGGCGGTCGGTTGGGTTTGGTGCGGTCGGGCAGGACATTGATGGTGTTGTTATCGGCCGATTCCTGGTCCTGCTCGTCCGATTCGTTCTTCGGCGGCACCACGTCATCCCAGTTGTTCACGAGCTGCATGTTCTGGTTCACCAGCCACACATTCCCGGAGTTCACATCGTTCAGGACCACCAG
>NZ_JBBCBT010000029.1:0-23920 GCF_037203985.1 Pseudarthrobacter sp. CCNWLW217 | reverse complement strand
GTCGATGTGGTTGATGTAGTCGGCCGGGGTCAGGACCTCGGACTCGTCAATGTAGTCCACGCCCAGGGACTGCAGGACCTGGGCCTCGACGAAGTGGCCGATCCGGGCCTTGGCCATGACCGGCACGGACACGGCGTCAATGATCGCCTCGATCATGTCGGGATCGGACATGCGGGACACGCCGCCCTGGGCACGGATATCGGCCGGAACGCGTTCCAGCGCCATCACGGCCACGGCACCGGCGTCTTCGGCGATGCGGGCCTGTTCGACGTTGACGACGTCCATGATGACGCCACCCTTGAGCATCTCAGCCATGCCGCGCTTCACACGGCTGCTGCCCGCGACGGCGACATTTTCGTAAGGGAGTCGTTTTAGGGTCACTTCTTGCTCCAAAGAGACAGGGCGCCTGTGAAGCCAGGCATTCGAGTAATGGGATAGGCCCCGGGTGCGTGTGCACACCCGGGGCTAGAGGTACTTCACCGAGTCAGCATTCGATGACGTTTACCGCGAGGCCGCCCCGTGAGGTCTCCTTGTATTTGGACATCATGTCGGCGCCGGTCTCCCTCATGGTCTTGATGGCCTTGTCGAGGGATACCTTGTGACTGCCGTCGCCGTGTAGTGCAAGGCGGGCGGCGTTGATGGCTTTGACGCTCGCGATCGCATTCCGTTCGATGCAGGGGATCTGCACCAGCCCGCCCACGGGGTCGCAGGTCAGGCCGAGGTTGTGTTCGATCCCCACTTCGGCGGCGTTCTCCACCTGCGCAGGTGTGCCGCCCAGCACTTCACAGAGGCCGGCGGCGGCCATGGAGCAGGCGGAACCCACCTCGCCCTGGCATCCTACTTCGGCTCCGGAAATGGAGGCGTTGATCTTGAACAGGATTCCGACGGCGGCAGCCGCCAGCAGGAAGCGGATCACGCCGTCGTCGTTGGCGCCGGGAACGAACTTCACGTAGTAGTGCAGCACCGCGGGGACGATGCCGGCCGCGCCGTTGGTGGGTGCGGTGACGATCCGGCCGCCGGCAGCATTTTCCTCGTTGACGGCAAGGGCGAACAGGTTGACCCATTCCATCGCCCGGAGCGGGTCGGTCACCCCGGTGTCCGCCGTGAGGGTCTGGAATAACGACGGCGCCCGGCGCCTCACGTTCAGACCGCCTGGAAGGATCCCTTCCGCCGCGCAGCCGTTGTCCACGCATTCGCGCATCACCGCCCAGAGGCCCAGCAACTTCTCCCGGAGCTCCGCTTCGGTGCGCCAGGTCAGCTCGTTGGCGAGCATGACGTCGGAGATGGACATGCCTTCGCGGCGGCAGATCGCCAGGAGTTCGTCGGCCGTACTGAACTCGTAGGGCAGGACGGTGGCGTCGGCCACCACCCGGTCGCTGGCGTCGGCGTCGCCGTCAACGACGAAGCCGCCCCCAATCGAATAGAAGCTCCGCTCGCTGAGGACGGTCCCGGCGTGGTCCAGGGCGCGGAATGTCATGCCGTTGGGGTGCGCAGGGAGGGACTTGCGCCGGTGCAGCACCACGTCCTCGTCCCAATTGAAGTCCACGCGGTGGACCCCGCCCACCCAAAGTTCGGCGTCGAGGGCCGCTGCGGCCACCTGGTCATCAGCTGTTGTGGTATCCACGGTTTCGGGGTCCAGCCCCTTAAAGCCCAGGACCACGGCCTTATCCGAGCCGTGGCCCCGCCCGGTGGCCCCGAGGGAGCCGAACAGTTCGGCCTGCACGCGCCTGGTGGAACTCAGGTGTCCTTCGCTTTTGAGCCCGTCGGCGAACAGCTTCGCTGCCCGCATCGGGCCGACCGTGTGTGACGACGACGGCCCGATGCCAACGGAAAACAGATCCAGGACGCTAAGTGCCATTAAGGGACCTCAGGGGAGGCGTATTCCCGCATGGCATCGAGGAGCCAGCGGCCCAGGAACTCTGCGAACGAGGCCCGCGGGAAAATGCGGTAGCTCTCGTCGCCGGTTTTCCACAGGACCACCGGGATGTTTCCGATTTCCGTGGAAAGCGCGGTTCCGGTTTTGAACTCGCGGGGGTGGAGGTCCAGCGAGCAGCCCTTTTCCAGGACGGCCCGGGACCGCGGCCCGGTGAGTTCGAACGTGGTGCGGTTGGCGGAGAGGTCCACAACCTGGCCTTCGCCGTCCGCGAGGGCTTCCCGGAGCGCCTGGAGAAGGTCACCGCCGAGGGACTCGTGGGCTTCGAGGGGTGCCACTACCAGGAATTCCTCGGGCCCGAGCCACAGCACGGAGGTGTCTCCGGCACCGCTCACGTCGCCGCACGTTGCGGGCAGGCCGCCCGTGACCGAGGCGATCCGCTGCCCGGCTTCGGTGTTCCGGCCAACCCGAATGCCCACCATGGTCAGGAACGTGATTTCGCTCAGTTCCACGGTGCCGCGGACGGAGCCGGTTTCAAATGCCGCCCGGAGCAGTGCAGCCGGGCTGGTCCGGAGGGAGAGGTTCTTTTTGGTTGCGGGTGCTGCTGTTTCAGCCATCTTTGCGGGTCCCTTCGGGGTCAAAAAGTACGGTTTCTGCGACAACAACGTCAACCACCTGGTTTCCTGCGACGGCCACCAGGGTCTCGCCGATCCGGTTGCGGCCGTTCTTGATCAGTGCCAGGCCGAAGGAGCGGCCCAGTGCGGCGCTGTGGTAGCTCGAGGTGACAAAACCCTGCATGGGCACCGGGCCGTAGGCGGAGTTCACCGGGATGCCCTTTTCCACCAGTTGGGTTCCTTCCGGCAACCTGATGGTGCCGTCGATGGGCAGCACGCTGACCAGGTGCTTACGGTCACCGCGCTGGGCATCGGCACGGGCGTAGGAGCGCTTGCCGATGAATTCCTTGGCCTTGGAGACGATCCATTCCATCCCTGCGTCCTGCGGGGTGACGGTGCCATCCGTGTCCTGGCCAACGATCGGGTAGCCCTTCTCGGCGCGGAGCACGTGCATGGTCTCGGTGCCGTACGGGGTGATGTTGAATTCGGCGCCGGCCGCGGCAACGGCTTCCCAGGTGTTCAGCCCGTACCAGGCAGGCACGTTGATCTCGTAGGCCAGCTCACCGGAGAAAGAGATCCGGCAGACCCGGGCACGGACGCCCGAGGCGAGGGTTGTTTCGCGGAAGGTCATGAACGGGAAGGCTTCGGTTTCCAGTCCGCCGTTGGCGGCGAGCTCCGGTGCCACCTTGGCCAGGACCGCGCGGGATTTAGGCCCGACGACGGCAATGGTGCTCCACTGTTCAGTCACCGAAGTGCAGTGCACATCCAGTTCCGGCCACTCCGTCTGCAGCCACTCCTCCAGCCAGTCCAGCACCTTCGCGGCGCCGCCGGTGGTGGTGGTCATGAAGAAGCGGTCCTCGTCCAGGCGCAGGGTCACGCCGTCGTCGAAAATCATGCCGTCTGCCTGGCACATCACGCCATAGCGGGCGGAACCGGGCGCGAGCTTCTTGAACGCGTTGGTGTAGATCCGGTTAAGGAACTCACCGGCGTCCTTGCCCCGGATTTCGATCTTGCCGAGCGTGGTGGCGTCCATGAAGCCCACCGATTCGCGGACGGCAGCGCATTCACGCAGCACGGCCTCGTCCATGTCCTCGCTGCCCTGCGGGTAGTACCAGGGACGCTTCCACTGTCCGACGTCCTCGAACAGGGCACCCTTGGCAACGTGCCAGGGGTGGATGGAGGTGACGCGGGCGGGGTCGAACAGTTCGCCGCGCTGGCGTCCGGCGAGAGCCGCGAACGCTACAGGGGTGAACGGAGCCCGGTAGGTGGTGGTGCCGATGTCGCCGATACCCCGGGACGCTTCGCCTGCCTGGCGGAGCGCGGCGGCGATGACGCCGATCGCGTTGACGCCGGAGGTCTTGCCCTGGTCGTTCGCGGTGCTGATGGAGGTGTAGCGCTTGATGTGCTCCACGGAACGCATGCCGGCTCCGGTGGACCGAAGGACGTCTGCAACGCTCTGGTCCCGCTGGAAGTCGACGAAGTGGTGGTGCCAGTCGTCCGGAGTTCCGGTCTGCCCGGGCACCAGCCACAGCTGGCGGGTTGGGGCGGACGCCTTCGGCTCGCCGATGACGGCGGGTTCGGTTTCCGAGGTGAAGCCGGCGGCGATGGCAGCCGCGGCCCCGGCGGAGATGCCTTCGGCGAGGCAGTCGGCGAGTTCGAAGCTGCCCCGACCGGAGCCGATGGTCTGCTGGTTGGGGACCACGGTGCCTGGCACGAAGGCCGCCAGGTCGTCGTCCCAGCGCAGCTTGCCCTGGCGCTGGGAGTGGAGGTGCACCAGCGGGCTCCAGCCGCCCGAGACAGCCAGCAGGTCGCAGGCGATCTCTTCGATGCCGGAGGTGAGTTCGCCGTCGTCGTTGATGCTGCGGACGGTGACGGCGTTCAGCCGGCCGTCGTCCGTTCCAGCGGCATCGGTTCCGGCGGCATCGGTTCCGGCGGCGGTGTTGGCCACCGCGCTGCCGACCAGTACCCGGGTGCCGGCTTCGACGGCGGCAGCGGCCACCTCGGTCAGCTTGGGGCGGGCGTCGACGACGGCGGCGACCTTGACACCGGCGGCGCGCAGGTCCGCAGCCAGGGCGTAGGCGCTGTCGTTGGTGGTGCTGATGACAACACGCTGTCCGGGGGCTACCGCATAGCGGTTCAGGTAGCTGCGGACTGCCGAGGCGAGCATGATGCCGGGCCGGTCGTTGTTTTCGAAGACCAGAGGGCGTTCGTGGGCGCCAGGGGCCAGCACCACCTGGTTGGCACGGATGTGCCAAATACGCTGCCTGGACACGCCGGGCGCTGCCGGGGTGGACAGGTGGTCGGTGCGGTTCTGGACGGCGATGACGTAGTTGGAGTCATAGGCGCCGAAGGCGGTGGTGCGGTTCAGGACGGTGGATTCCGCGCCGGAGACGAGCTCAGCTTCGATATCCGCCACCCATTCCAGGGCAGGCTTGCCTTCGATGGTCTGCGCGAGCTCGGGGGCCGTGGAACCGGACAGCAGGGATCCGCCGAGTTCGGGCTGATCGTCCAGCAGCATGACGCGTGCGCCGGTGCGGACGGCTTCGCGGGCTGCGGCCAGGCCGGCGGGGCCGCCGCCGATCACCAGGACGTCGGTGTGGACGTACTTCTTGTCGTACTCCGCCCGGTCCTCCTCGGGATCCAGTCGGCCCAGGCCGTTAAGCAGTTCAGCCTTCAGGCCGTCCACCAGGGTGACGGTGGTTGCGGGGAGCATGGACTCAGCCACGTGGCCCGGGAACCGTGGCGCGATTTTCACCAGCGCGTTGGCTTCCTCTACGCCGGCGGACATGATGCCGCGGGCCCGGCCCTCGTAGAGCGAGTTGCCGACGGCGATCCGGCCGTTCGCGAGCAGGGCGGAGGCCAGCGTGTCACCGGGGTGGCCCGTGAATTCCTCGCCGTCCACGGTGAAACGCCAGGAGATGGTGCGGTCGATGCGTCCGCCGGCGGCGAGGCGGGCGTTCTGGGAAGTCACTTGGTTGCTCCTTCCGGGGCGGTGGTGCTGGCGGGGGCGGTGCTTGGGGCAATGCTGGTTGCAGCGATGCTGGGAGCCGCGGTCCCGGTGGTGGTGCTGTCCGGGGCGGTGCTGGCGGTGCCGGACTCAGGTGCCGGGGCAGCTTTGTCAGGCCGGGGCGCGCCCATGGGGTAGATCGCCTGGATCTCGTAGGTGACCGTGTCGCGGAGCATGTTGAACCACTGGCGGCAGCCAGTGCTGTGGAGCCAGCGTTCGGCAAAGGCGCCCTTGGTGTTGTCCCGGTAGAACAGGAACTCGGCCCATTCGCGGTCGTTCAGTTCGTTCGGGTTTTCCGGATAGGCCACGTGGGCCTGGCCGCCGTAGTGGAACTCGGTCTCGTCGCGGGAGCCGCAGTTGGGGCATGAAATGAGGAGCATGTCCGGACTCTCTTCTAGTGGGCCACGGCGGCTGCGCCGTGTTCGTCGATCAGGGCGCCGGTTTCGAACCGCTCCAGCGCAAACGGCTTGTTCAGTTCGTGCGGCGTTCCCGTGGCGATGGTGTGCGCAAAGGTGAGGCCCGCGGCCGGCGTGCCCTTGAAGCCGCCGGTGCCCCAGCCACAGTTCACGAACATGTTCTCCACCGGGGTGGTGCCCACGATCGGAGAGGCGTCCAGGGTCGTGTCAACGATGCCGCCCCACGTCCTGAGCACGTGCGCACGGGCAAAGATCGGGAAGAGCTCGACGGCGGCAGCCATCTGGTGCTCGATCACATGGAACGAGCCGCGCTGGCCGTAACCGTTGTAGGAGTCCACTCCGGCGCCCATGACCAGCTCGCCCTTGTGGGCCTGGGAAACGTAGACGTGCACGTGGTTGGACATGACGACTGTGGGGTGGACCGGTTCATGCAATTCGGAAACCAGCGCCTGCAACGGGTGGGACTGGATGGGAAGCCGGAAGCCGGCCATTTCGGCCAGGACCGAGCTGTGCCCGGCGGCGCACAGGCCCACCTTTTCGGTGTTGATGGTGCCACGGTTGGTCTGGACACCCACCACGCGGTTGCCGTCCTTGACGAAGCCGGTGACTTCGCAGTTCTGGATGATGTCCACGCCTAGTTCATCGCACTTGCGGGCGAAGGCCCAGGCCACGTGGTCGTGCTTGGCGATACCGGCCCGCGGCTGGTACGTGGCGCCCATGACGGGGTAGCGGATGTTGTCGTTGATGTTCAGGATGGGGCAGAGTTCCTTGACCTGCTGCGGGTCCAGCCACTCGGCGTCCACTCCGTTGAGTTTGTTCGCACCCACGCGCCGCATGCTTTCACGGACATCACCCAGGGTGTGGGCGAGGTTCATCACGCCGCGCTGGCTGAAGAGGAAGTCGTATTCGAGCTCCTCCGGCAGGACTTCCCAGAGCTTCAGGGCGTGCTCATAGATAGCCGCGCTCTCGTCCCAGAGGTAGTTGGACCGGATGATGGTGGTGTTCCGGGCCATGTTGCCGCCGGCCAGCCAGCCCTTTTCGAGGACGGCGATATTGGTCATGCCGTGATTTTTGGCCAGGAAGTAGGCGGTGGCCAGGCCATGCCCGCCGCCACCAACGATGACTGCGTCATAGGAGGGCTTCGGGTCCGGGTTGTGCCAGAGGAATTCCGGGTGCTCCGGAAGCAGATCGGCCATCATGCCACCTCGTTCGTGTCAGAGGAGAGGTTGGGGTAGAGCGGGAACTTTCCGGCAAGGATTTCAACCCGCTGCCGCAGTTCCGCCACGGTCTCGTCGCTGAACTCGCGCTTGAGTGCTGCGGCGATTATGTCCGCAACCTCGGTGAACTCTGCCTTTCCGAACCCGCGGGTGGCCAGTGCCGGCGTGCCGATTCGAAGGCCGGAAGAGACCATCGGGGGACGCGGGTCGAACGGCACGGCGTTGCGGTTGACGGTGATGCCGATCCGGTGCAGGCGGTCTTCGCCCTGCTGGCCATCCAGTTCCGAGTTGCGCAGATCCACCAGGACCAGGTGCACGTCGGTGCCACCGCTGACGACCGTCACGCCGGACTCTGCAACATCGGCAGACAGCATGCGGTCTGCGATGATGCGGGCACCTTCCAGGGTGCGTTCCTGGCGCTCGCGGAACGCCGGCTCAGCGGCGAGCTTGAATGCCACAGCCTTGGCGGCAATGACGTGCTCCAGCGGGCCACCCTGCTGTCCGGGGAACACCGCGGAGTTGACCTTTTTGGCGATGTCGGCGTCCTTGGTCAGGATCACACCACCGCGCGGGCCGCCAAGGGTCTTGTGGGTGGTGCTTGTGACGATGTGGGCGTGAGGCACGGGGTTGGGGTGCAGCCCTGCGGCTACCAAGCCTGCGAAATGGGCCATGTCCACCATCAGGTACGCGCCTACCAGGTCAGCGATCCGGCGGAATTCGGCGAAGTCCAGCTGACGGGAGTAGGCGGACCAGCCGGCGACGATCAGCTTCGGCTTGTTTTCAACCGCCAGGCGCTCGACTTCAGCCATGTCAATCAGCATGGTGTCTTCGCCGACTCCGTACGGGACCACTTTGTAGAGCTTGCCGGAGAAGTTGATTCGCATCCCGTGGGTCAAGTGGCCACCGTGGGCGAGGTTCAACCCCAGGATGGTGTCGCCGGGCTGGATCAGGGCGAACATCGCCGCTGCGTTGGCCTGGGCGCCTGAGTGGGGCTGCACATTGGCGAATTCGGAGCCAAACAAGGACTTAAGACGGTCGATGGCGAGCTGCTCGACCACATCAACGTGTTCGCAGCCGCCGTAGTAACGCTTGCCCGGGTAGCCTTCGGCGTACTTGTTGGTCAGGACGGATCCCTGTGCCTCCATGACGGCAGTCGGCGCGAAGTTTTCGGAGGCGATCATCTCCAGCGTGCCCTGCTGGCGCAGGAGCTCCTGCTGAACGGCTGCGTGGATCGCAGGATCGGTCTCTGCGAGCGTACGGGTCAGAACGTCGACCATCTTTTCTCCTCTGCTATCTAATATCCTGTTGATATATTAGTTTCGTGACTCAAGTATGCTATCCGGGCCAGTGGGTGTCAACAGATTTTTCAGGCCGTCCCAGAGGCGCCAAAAGCGCGGCTGCAAGGGCCGCGCTTTGGATGGCACATCGAGAGGAGGGGCTTAGATCAGGTGAAGAGCGCCTTGCGGACGGCATCCTCGAATCCACTGACATGGCTCCTCGCCAAGTCAGCGGCCCGCGCCTCATCGCCGTCAATCACTGCACCGAGAAGGTCCAGGTGCTCATGTACGTGGCGGGAAAGGTCCGGAAGGCGATCCAGCACCATGCACCAGATGCGGGTGGCGAGGTTGTCGTACCGGATCAGGACGTCCTCGAGGTGGGGATTTGCCGCAGCTGCATAGATGCCTTGGTGGACGCGCGCATCAAGGCGCAGGGTTTCAACGACGGAGGCTGCCTGGATATCGAAGGATTCAACAGCACGCATCACGGCCCGCAGTTGCTCGCGCTGCCGTTCTGTGGCCACCCGGGCGGCACGCGACGCTGCGAGCGGTTCAAGCTGCGTCCGGATTTCCGAAATGAAAGCCAGGTCTGTCACCTCCACACGGGTGGCAAAGGTGCCCCTGCGCGGATACGAAACCACCAGGCGGTCAAGCTCGAGCCGCTTCAAAGCTTCCCGCACCGGAGTCCGTCCCATGCCGAGGTCCCTGGCGAGGTGGTCGTCGTTAAGGAGATCGCCGGGTTTGATGTCCAGCATGAGCAGCCGGTCGCGGATGCGCTCGTACGCCACGTCCGCCAACGACTTCTTGACTCCATCTTCCACGATCGCCAACGCTTCAACTGCCATAACCTGGACCCCTTTCCATTCAAGCCAAACAGGCTATTGACCTCGCCCACTGACCAGTATACGCTGATTCCCAGCCCTAATATATCAGTTCATGATCTGAGAATATATCTAACGGGAAGATACCTAAAGGAGGAGACATGACCCTAGTGGCAACAGACTCATCAACCAGCACGCTGACCCAGACCGACCCCCGCGTGAAAGACCAGGCCCAGAAGTTCGTGCTCACACTGTCGTGCGTCGAACGTGCCGGTATTGTCCAGGCGGTCACCACCTTTCTCTTCGAACGTGGCTTCAACATTGAGGAGCACCAGCAATTCGACGACGGGCTCCGCGAGACGCTGCACCTGCGCACCGCATTCTCTGGTTCCCCCGAGTACACGCCGGAGCGGCTCCAGGAGGAGTTCAGCGCCATTGCGGACCGCTTCGAGATGAAATTCAGCTTCCATGACCAGACCAAGCAGCGCATCCTGGTGATGGTGTCCAAGTTCGGCCATTGCCTGAATGACCTGCTCTTCCGCTGGCGCGGCGGCAGCCTCGGCGGCGATATTGTCCTGATCGTTTCCAATCACGAAACCCACCGGGCGATGGCCGAGGCTGCAGGCCTCCCCTTCCTCTATGTTCCGGTGACGCCCGAGACGAAGGCCGACGCCGAACAGCGCCTGCTGGACCTCATCGACGAATATGACATCGACCTCGTGGTGCTCGCCAGGTACATGCAGGTGCTCTCCGATGACCTCTGCCGCTCCCTTGAGGGCCGGGCCATCAACATCCACCACTCCTTCCTTCCTGGCTTCAAGGGAGCACGCCCGTACCACCAGGCGTACGACCGCGGCGTCAAGCTGGTAGGCGCCACAGCCCACTACGTGACTGCGGAGCTGGATGAGGGGCCAATCATCGAACAGGAAGTCATCCGGGTCGATCACAGCTACGGCCCCACCGCACTGTCCACGGTCGGGCGGGACGCGGAAGCGCTGGCACTGTCCCGCGCCGTGCGCTGGCACTGCGAGCACCGTGTGTTGCTGGACCAAACCAGCACTGTCGTGTTTCGGTAAGCACGACCACCACATCAGCACAGACAACACACGAAAATCAGCAGGAGAAACCACATGGCTTCGACGCCAAGCATTGTCATTATTGGAGCAGGAATCGTCGGCACGAACCTGGCCGATGAACTGGTCACGCGGGGTTGGAACAACATCACTGTCCTGGACCAGGGCCCCCTGAATATGCCCGGAGGCTCCACGTCCCACGCCCCCGGCCTCGTTTTCCAGACGAACCCCTCAAAGTCCATGGCACTTTTCGCCAAGTACACGGTGGAAAAGCTCCTGTCCCTCACGGAGGACGGCCAAAGCTGCTTCAACCAGGTGGGCGGCCTTGAAGTTGCCACCACGGAAACCCGTCTGGCAGACCTCAAGCGCAAGCTCGGTTACGCGCAGGCGTGGGGCATCGACGGCAAGATCCTCTCCCGCGAAGAGTGCAAGGAACTCTACCCGCTGATCAACGAGGAAGACATCCTGGGCGGCCTCCATGTACCTACCGACGGCCTGGCCCTGGCTGCCCGCGCAGTCCAGTTGCTCATCAAGCGCACCGAAGCAGCCGGCGTAAAGTACATCGGCAACACCGAAGTGACCGGGATCGAACAATCCAACCGCCGCGTCACCGGCGTCGAGACCGCCGACGGCGTGATCCCGGCGGACATCGTGGTTTCCTGCGCAGGCTTCTGGGGCGCCAAGGTGGGCGAGCTGATCGGGATGTCCGTCCCGCTCCTCCCGCTGGCCCACCAGTACGTCAAGACCACGCCGGTTCCCGCCCAGAAGGGAAAGAACGAACTGCCCAACGGCGCTCAGCTCCCCATCCTGCGCCACCAGGACCAGGACCTCTACTACCGCGAGCACGGCGAGCGCTACGGCATCGGCTCCTACGCACACCGACCCATGCCCGTGGACCTGGACGAACTGGGCAGCTACGAGCCCAGCAGCATCAGCGAACACAACATGCCTTCCCGCCTGGACTTCACCCTGGAGGACTTCCTTCCCGCGTGGGAAGCAACCAAGCAGATCCTGCCGGCACTGCGTGAAAGCGAAATCGAGGATGGCTTCAACGGCATCTTCTCCTTCACCCCGGACGGCGGCTCCCTGGTGGGCGAGTCCAAGGAAGTGGACGGCTTCTTCGTTGCCGAGGCCGTGTGGGTCACCCACTCCGCCGGCATCGCCCGTGCCGTGGCAGAGCTCCTCGTGGACGGAAAGTCGCAGATTGACCTTGGCGACTGCGATATCCACCGCTTCGAAGAGGTCCAGCTGACCCCCGAGTACGTCAGCGAGACCTCCCAGCAGAACTTCGTGGAAATCTACGATGTCCTGCACCCGCTTCAGCCGAAGCTCTCTCCGCGCAACCTTCGCGTCAGCCCCTTCCACGCCCGCCACAAGCAGCTGGGCGGCTATTTTCTGGAAGGCGCCGGCTGGGAACGCCCCTACTGGTTCGAAGCCAACGCCGAACTGCTGAAGGAAATGCCGGACGAATGGCAGCCGCCGGCCCGTGACGCCTGGTCCGGAATGTTCAGCTCCCCCATCGCCGCCGCGGAAGCTTGGAAGACCCGTACGGCAGTTGCCATGTACGACATGACCCCGCTCAAGCGCCTTGAGGTCTCCGGCCCCGGAGCCATGAAGCTGCTGCAGGAGCTGACCACCGCCGACATGACCAAGAAGCCGGGGGCCGTCACCTACACCCTCCTGCTGGACCACGCAGGAGGGATCCGAAGCGACATCACCGTGGCCCGCCTGAGCGAAGACACCTTCCAGCTCGGAGCCAATGGAAACATCGACACGGCCTACTTTGAGCGGGCTGCACGCCACCAGACGGAGAACG
Organism: Pseudarthrobacter sp. CCNWLW217; assembly: GCF_037203985.1. NCBI lineage: Bacteria > Bacillati > Actinomycetota > Actinomycetes > Micrococcales > Micrococcaceae > Pseudarthrobacter > Pseudarthrobacter sp. CCNWLW217. The sequence goes on along the minus strand of NZ_JBBCBT010000029.1, from coordinate 11,806 downwards.
GAACCGCCAGCGACTGGGTCCAGGTACGCGACACCACCGGCGGGACGTGCTGCATCGGCTTGTGGGGCCCCCTCGCCCGGGACCTGATCAGCACGGTCAGCAGCGACGACTTCTCCAATGACGGCCTGCGCTACTTCCGGGCGAAGAAGGTTGTCATCGGCGGCGTCACCGTCACCGCAATGCGGCTGTCCTACGTTGGCGAGCTGGGCTGGGAGCTGTACACCAGCGCGGACAACGGCCAGCGCCTGTGGGACGCATTGTGGAAGGCAGGGCAGCCGTTCGGCGTCATCGCTGCCGGCCGCGCCGCCTTCAGCTCGCTGCGCCTGGAGAAGGGCTACCGCTCGTGGGGCACCGACATGACCACCGAGCACGACCCCTTCGAAGCGGGACTCGGCTTCGCCGTGAAGATGACCAAGGAAAACTTCGTCGGAAAGGAAGCTCTGGAGGGCCGGACCGAGGAAAACTCTGCCCGCCGCCTGCGCTGCCTGACGGTCGACGACGGGCGCAGCATCGTGCTGGGCAAGGAACCTGTCTTCTACAAGGACCAGGCAGTTGGCTACGTCACGAGCGCCGCTTATGGCTACACCGTGGCAAAGCCGATCGCCTACGCGTACCTGCCCGCCGCCGTCTCCGTGGGTGATTCGGTTGAAATCGAGTACTTCGGCCGGCGTATCCAGGCCACGGTCACAGCGGATCCACTGTACGACCCCACGATGACCCGGCTCCGCGGATAAGAGCCGCAGGGCCATTCAAGGGCACGCGGCCCGGACTCATTCCCTCGCAACCGGAGTCCGGGCCGCTGCTTTTCCATGGCCTGTTTCATGCCCAGGCCAGTCGACTAGAGCTTCAGCCCCAGGAAGACACATGATCAGTTCACAAACAATAAACGACTACCTCGCCAGGCTTGCCTCGCGCGAACCCACTCCAGGCGGCGGCGCAGCCGCGGCTCTCCACGCCGCCCAGGGGGCGGCACTGGTCGCCATGGTGGGCAGGTACACCACCGGCACGAAATACGAACAGCACGCCGACCTCGTCGCCAGGATCATCAGCAGCGCAGATGGCCTGGTGGCCCAAGCCCTGCACCTCGCGGACGCCGACCAGCACGCGTTCCAAGCCGTCATTGACGCGTACAAGCTCCCTGCCGGTACTGACGACCTCAAGGCTGCACGGACAGCGTCCATCCAGGACGCGCTCGTCCAGGCCGCGAAAACGCCGGCACAACTGATCCTCGTTGCCGGCGCCGTTGTGGATCTTGCCACGGAACTGTTCGAGGTGGCCAACGCCAACGTGATCAGCGACGTCGCCGCCGCCGTCGACGCTGCCCGGGCAGCCGCCACCACTGCACGGGTAAACATCGACATCAATGTGGTGGCCATCAAGGACACCGAAACACGTTCCCGGCTGGCTGCCCAGACCGATGGCCTTGAGGAAAAGGTCATCCTGGCAGCCGACTCGCTCGTCAAGCGCGTTCGCGAAAGGATTCTCGGTTGAGCACCACACTCCTCTCTGGACGAAACCTGGCAAAGCTCATTCAGCAGAAGGCCCACGACGAAGCCCGGAACCTCGAAACTGAGAGCCTGCGCCCCACCCTTGCAGTGGTGGTGGCCACCGATGACGGCTCCACGCTCTGGTATGTGCGGTCCATCGAACGGGCTGCTGAAAGCGCTGGCATCAATTGCCGGATCGTTGACCTGGGCCACGACGCGACGGGACAGGTTCTGGCCTCAGTCCTGAAGGACCTCAGCGCCGAGCCGTCCGTCAACGGCATCATCCTTCAGACGCCATTGCCTCCCGGCGTTGACGCAGATGCGCTGGTTGGGCACATCGCCCCCGAGAAGGACATCGACGGCGCCAACCCCCTGAGTCTTGGCCGGCTGGCTGTGGGCCAGCCCTCGTTCGCCCCTGCCACTGCACGGGCCGTCACCGAGATCCTGGACCACTTCGACATCCCGGTGGCGGGCCGAAACGTCGTCGTTATTGGACGTTCCGCCGTCGTCGGGAAACCGCTGTCACTGCTGCTACTGGAACGCGACGCCACCGTCACCGTCTGCCACTCCAGGTCAGGAGCACTGGAGAAATACACCAGGACGGCCGACGTCGTGGTGGTCGCCGCCGGGCGTACCGGCCTGCTGAACGGCGGCCACATTTCCCCCGGGGCGGTTGTGATCGACGTCGGCACCAACGTCCTATCCGACGGGTCCCTCGTGGGGGATGTGGACGAAGCCAGCGTCCGGGGCATCGCCGGGGCGCTGACACCCGTTCCCGGTGGCGTCGGCTCAGTCACCACGGCCCTGCTTCTCCTGCACACCGCCGAGGCCGCGCGGGAACAGTCGCGTGCCTTGGTCCGGGGAGCAGCCGGGTAATCCACGGCAAGCACCACTGCTTCGCTTAGGTCCAGTTGTTGTCTTCGCGCCCGTGCAGATCCCTGCGATCTGCACGGGCGGCAAGGCCGTGTCCTGCCAAGGGGCTACAGGACGGCCCTGATGAGGTTCTCGAAGTCCGTCACATGCTTGGTTGTCAGCCGCGCGGCAGCTTCGGAATCCCCTTCTGCGATGCACTCGAGCAGCTCAATGTGCTGGGCAATGTGCTCGGACACCGGAGGAAGTTTCTCCAGCACAAGGCTCCAGATCCGCGTCGCCAGATTGTCGTACCGGATCAAGACATCCTCTAGATGCCGGCTCCCGGTGGCCCGGTAAATCATTCGGTGTACCCGCATGTCCAGGCGCATCAGGTTCTGCTGGGAGTGCATTCCTGGCAGGAGCTCCCCGACTTCCCTGGCAAATTCCTTGATCTCTTGCCGGAGCTGCGGCGACGCCATTCGGGCAGCCCGTGCTGCGGCCGCAGGCTCTAAGAGCTGCCGGATTTCGGAGATTTCGGCCAAATCCGTGATGTCCACCCCTGCGGCGAATGTTCCCCGCCGGGGATATGCCACCACCAGATGGTCGCTTTCAAGGCGCTTCATCGCTTCGCGGATCGGCGTCCTGCCCACTCCGAGCCGCCTCGAAATCACTTCGTCGTTCAATGGTTCGCCAGGCTTGATGTCCAAAACGATCAGTTCATCACAGAGCACCCTGTAGGCGAAGTCGGCGAAGGACTCGTCCTCCTGCCTCGTTGGCAGGAAGGACCCCCCAACATCCGACGGTAGTTCTCCACCGCTTGCCATTTCCAAGTCTCCTCCCGATGCACAGCCGAGCCTTGACGCGAAGGCCTCGTGTACATAGTATTCCTAGAACTGATATATCAATATCCCATGAAAAAAATGTCAACCCTAACGGAGAGCAATGAGCACAGAAGCTGTTGCAAGGATACGGCTGGAAGTAGTTCCGTCCGCCGATCTGCTCACGCAACTCCCCGCGGCTTTTGACACCATGGGATCCGTCAGCGTCACGTGCCTCCCGCACCACGGGCCTGCACGGACCGTAGAGACGTCCGTGAACCTGGCGCGCCTGGGCTACAACGCGGTTCCCCATCTCGCAGCCCGCAGCATCACGGGTGAGGCAGAACTCCACTCGCTGCTGCTGCAACTCCAGGAGGCCGGCGTCTCGGAGCTGTTTCTCGTTGCCGGTGACCGGCGCACACCCGCTGGCCCCTACAGCTGGAGCGGAGAACTCCTTGAGGCGGTCAACGCCTACTCACCCGACTTCTCGATAGGAATTGCCGGTTATCCGGAAGGCCACCCGCAGTTCAGCCAGGAGCAACTCAGCAGCAGCCTCCTCACGAAAGCACCTTTTGCGTCCTCCATGGTCACCCAGATGTGCTTTTCCGCCGAGGCGATCAGCCGGTACCTCCGGTCAATCCGCACGAGCGGCATCCAACTGCCCGTGTGGGTTGGAGTCCCGGGCCCGGTCTCCATCAGGAAACTGGTCTCCCTGGGAGCACGCCTCGGGGTGGGCCGTTCCCTCAAGCTCGCCCGCGGGACTGGGATGGCGGAAGCCCTCTGGCGGCGGGACGACTTCCTGAGCTACGACAGCGGGCGCCTGATCCGCGAGGTACACCAGGAGTTGGCAGGCGATCCCCTCTTTGCCGGGTTCCATGTCTACACCTTCAACGACCTCGGCCGGTTGCCTGGCCTCCTGGATGGTGTACGCGCACTGCAGCCGACCGCCACCTTGGCCTCGGGCAACACCTCCATTCCACTGATTCCTGCCAAGATCTGAAGGGAAGATCACATGGCTTCAAAAGCCCCCAAGCAGAATATCGACGAGTCAAAACTGAGCCTGACAAAGCCCAAAACGACTGCCGTCGGCCTTCCGGCTGTTGCAAACGCGCTGAAGATTTCCCTTGAGCAGATGGGCCCGTTGCGCAGCATCCAGACGCTCTTGGCCGTCAACCAGGTTGACGGCTTTGACTGCATGGGCTGCGCCTGGCCTGAACACGAAAAGCGCAATGCTGCGGAATTCTGCGAGAACGGCGCCAAGGCGGTGGCTGAAGAAGCCACGCGCCGCCGCGTCACTCCTGAATTCTTCGCGAAGCACTCCATTGCAGACCTGAAGACGCGTGACGATTACTGGCTGGGTCAACAAGGCCGGCTCACGCATCCGATGCTCCTCGAGGAAGGTGCAACCCACTACAGGCCCATCGAGTGGGACGATGCCTATGAGCTGATCGCCCAGGAGATCAGGGACATGGAGCATCCCGATCAGTCTGTCTTCTACACTTCCGGGCGGACATCGAACGAGGCAGCCTTCGCCTACCAGCTCCTCGTTCGCGGCATCGGAACGAACAATTTGCCCGACTGCTCCAACATGTGCCACGAATCGTCCGGCTCGGCCCTGGTCGAAACGATCGGCATCGGCAAAGGCTCCGTCAGCCTCACGGATCTGGAGACGGCGTCGCTGATTTTCGTGGCGGGGCAAAATCCCGGAACGAACCATCCGCGCATGCTCAGCGCACTGGAGAAGGCGAAGAAGAACGGCGCCGTCATCATCTCAGTGAATCCGCTTCCCGAGGCCGGGCTCCTGCGGTTCGAGAATCCGCAGAACATATCCGGCATGGTGGTGGGTACACAACTGACCGACGACTTCCTCCAAATTCGCGCCGGCGGCGATCAGGCCCTCTTCCAGGGTCTTGGCAAATACCTTCTAGAAGCCGAAGCCCAAGGGCGCAAGACCCCCGGCCTCACCACAGTGCTCGATCATGAGTTCATCAAGGACCACACCGTAGGCATCGACGAATACCTGCGGTACCTCGAAAAGGCGGAATGGGACGACATCGTCGAAGCCACGGGGCTGACGCTGGAACAAATCAAGTCCACAGGCGAGCGCCTCCTGGCCTCGAGCGCCACGATCGTCTGCTGGGCCATGGGCCTGACCCAGCACAAGCACTCGGTACCCACCCTCCGCGATGTGGTCAACGTCCTGCTTCTGCAAGGCAACATTGGCAAGCCCGGAGCCGGTGTCTGCCCCGTCCGCGGCCACTCCAACGTCCAGGGCGACCGGACCATGGGCATCTTCGAGAAGATGCCGGAGAACTTCCACGACCGGCTTGACCACGAGTTCGAATTCCGCTCCCCCCGGGCGCATGGCTTCGACACCGTGGCTGCTATCCGCGCTATGCGGGACGGCAAGGTCCGCGTCTTCATCGGCATGGGGGGCAATTTCGTGCGGGCGGCCCCGGATTCCGAGGTCACCGAACAGGCACTGGCCAACACCCGCCTGACGGTGCAGATCTCCACGAAACTGAACCACTCCCATGTGTCCACGGGTCGCCGTGCGCTGATTCTTCCGACGCTCGGACGTACAGAGAAGGACACCCAGCGCACCGGTGACCAGAGGGTGACAGTGGAGGATTCCATGAGCGCGGTCCACGCCTCCCGGGGTCGCCTGAAGCCAGCCAGTGAACACCTGCATTCAGAAGTGGCCATTGTGTGCAACATCGCCCACAAGATCTTCACCGGCAGCGACAACCTCCCGCTGCCCAATACCCCCAAAGCCGACTGGCTCGCCATGCGGGACGACTACTCCATCATCAGGAAGCACATCGAAGCGGTCCTCAGCGGCTTCGAGAACTTCGAGGAACGGATCCAGAACCCGGGCGGGTTCGTCCTTCCCCACCCGCCCCGGGACGCCAGGAAGTTCGATACCGCCTCGGGCAAGGCGCACTTCACAGGCAACGAACTGGAATTCATCAGGGTCCCTGCCGGACGGCTCGTCCTCCAGACGCTGCGCTCCCACGACCAGTACAACACCACCATCTACGGCAAGGATGACCGCTACCGAGGCATCCACGGCGGGCGCCGCGTAGTCCTGATCAACGCCGACGACATTACTGAGCTGGGGTTCACGGACGGGGACATGGTCCATCTCATCTCCGAATTCCAGGGGACCGAACGACGCGCCGAGAACTTCCGCATCGTGTCATACTCGACGCCCAAGGGTTGCGCGGCGGCCTACTACCCGGAAACCAACGTCCTCGTGCCTCTTGATTCCGTAGCCGACACCAGCGGCACGCCGACCTCCAAGTCCGTTATCGTGCGGCTTAAGCGGGCCGAATCGTGAGCTCTATCCTGACGGCGGAAGCAACCGTTGCCACAGGCGTGGACGGGCCAAGGGTGGAGCGGGCTGTCCGCGAATACCTTCTGGCCATCGGCGAGGACCCCGAAAGGCCCGGACTGGCGGACACCCCGGCCCGCGTAGCCCGCGCCGCCGCGGAAATGTTCGGCGGGCTCCATGAGGATCCCCTGGCAGTCCTGGACAAGACCTTCGACCTCGGCCACGGTGAAATGGTCATCGTTAAGGACATCCCGTTCTATTCCACCTGCGAACATCACCTGGTGCCGTTCCATGGCGTGGCACATGTGGGCTACATCCCGTCTGCTGAGGGACTGGTGACCGGCCTCAGCAAGCTCGCCAGGCTGGTGGACGTCTTTGCGCGAAGGCCGCAGGTCCAGGAGAGGCTCACCACCCAGGTGGTAGACGCACTTGTTACGTCGCTGCGGCCCTTGGGGGCAATTGCGGTGATCGAGTGCGAGCACCTGTGCATGTCAATGCGGGGCGTCCGCAAGCCCGGGGCAAAGACCATCACGTCTGCAGTCCGTGGTGAACTGCGCCTGCCGGCCGCCCGGGCGGAGGCACTGAGCCTCATCCACGGGCGCTAAGAAATCTCTCTGGACATGCCCCTACGGCTGCCATACGATGTAACTGATATATCTTTATTGAACAACTAAAAATATCAGCTTCGTACGCCCTCTTCTGCGCGACGACCAACAGCACTAACACACACCAGACACCATCAACGGAGAAGCAATGTCTGATATCACTCAAGCCCAGGCCGATGCCATCCTCGGCGCCGCCCGAGAGTCGGCCCGTGAGACGGGCACCGCCATGAACATCGCGGTAGTGGACGCCGGTGGCAACCTGAAGGCCTTCACCCGCATGGATGGCGCCTGGCTCGGCAGCATCGACATTTCCATCAAGAAGGCCCGCACTGCCCGCTACTTTGACATGGCAACGGGATCCATCGGCGAACTGTCCCAGCCAGGGGGCCCGCTGTTCAACATCGAAGTCTCCAACGGCGGACTTATCACGTTCCCGGGCGGACTCCCCCTGCACGATGAGGACGGCACTGTCATTGGCGCAATCGGCGTCAGTGGCAGCACGGTGGAGAACGACCACACCGTAGCTTCCGCAGGAGCTGCCGCCCAGCGCTAGGCAGGACCGGGACGCCATGCCACCGGCACGGCATCCCACTGACAGCCTTCGTCCTCGCGAAGGATGAACTGTCCCGTTTCCCGTGAATGGTGCTTCGGTGGCCTGAAACCTGGGGAGGTATCCTCATCGAAGCACCGCTTTCGGGCAACGGGGCAGCGCCGGCAACTTGCCGGACCAGTGCAAGGCAATCCGAGATGGCAGGCCTGGCACCAAATCCCAGCACCACCCCGCAGCCAAAAGGAGTGTCCATGTCAGGAAACAGAGCCGTCGCCTACAAAGAACCCGGTGTCGTCGAAATTATCAATACCGACTACCCGACGTTCGAACTCAAGGATGGGCCTGGCGTCAATCCGGCCAATGTGGGCCGGAAGGTACCCCACGGTGCGATCCTGCGCACGGTGACCACCAACATCTGCGGTTCCGACCAGCACATGGTGCGGGGCCGCACCACCGCTCCCAAGGACCTCGTCCTCGGCCATGAAATCACCGGTGAAGTGGTGGAAGTCGGTCCGGACGTGGAATTCATCAAAGTCGGAGACATCGTCTCCGTACCGTTCAACATCTCCTGTGGCCGTTGCCGGAACTGCAAGGAGCGCAAGACCGGCATCTGCCTGAACGTCAACCCGGACCGTCCGGGCAGCGCCTACGGTTATGTGGACATGGGCGGCTGGGTGGGTGGACAGGCAGAATACGTGCTGGTCCCTTACGCTGACTGGAACCTGCTCAGGTTCCCGGACCGCGACCAGGCCCTGGAAAAGATCATGGACCTGACCATGCTCTCGGATATCTTCCCCACCGGGTTCCACGGCGCCGTCACCGCCGGAGTCGGCGTCGGGTCGACCGTGTACATTGCCGGCGCCGGCCCGGTCGGCCTCGCAGCCGCCGTCGGTGCGCAGTTGCTCGGTGCCGCCGTCGTCATTGTTGGTGACATGAACGAAGACCGTCTGGCGCAGGCCCGCTCCTTCGGGTGCGAGACGGTGAACGTCTCCAACGGAGATCCGAAGGACCAGATCGAGCAAATCCTTGGCGTTCCCGAAGTGGATTGCGGTGTCGATGCTGTGGGATTCGAAGCCCGCGGGCACGGAAAGGATGCATCCCATGAAGCCCCGGCCACGGTGCTGAATTCCCTCATGGACATTACAGCCGCAGGTGGGGCTCTGGGCATCCCCGGCCTGTACGTCACTGGCGACCCCGGTGGAATTGACGACGCCGCCAAGCACGGTTCCCTGTCGCTGTCATTGGGCACCGGGTGGGCAAAGTCCCTGTCCTTCACCACTGGCCAGTGCCCCGTCATGTCATATAACCGCCAGCTGATGATGGCCATCCTGCACGACAAGGTCCAGATCGCCAAGGCAGTGAACGCCACAGCGATCCCGCTGGAGGATGCACCGCGCGGCTACGCCGAATTCGACGCCGGCTCGGCAACAAAGTTCGTGCTGAACCCGAATGGATACGTCAAGGCGTAGCACCCCAACTGACCGGGCCGGGGATTTGCGGGGCAAGCACCACGTGGTGCACGCCTCGCGGTCCCCGGCCCGCACATTTTCAGCGCATCACTACCATCAGGAAGGGGCACCCTTGCTCGCCCAAGATACCGCCACCAGCGGCAGCAGTTCGGTGTTGCGCTCCGCAGGGCCACCTTCCGGACATCCCTCCTCCACCTGGCTCGAAGCCCGGCAACTGGCTTTCGATTGCGCCGTCCCGCTCGCCCCCGCGGAGCTTCCGCTCGCGTTGTCAGCGGGCCATACCCTGACCCGCGACGTCGCCGCACTGCAAGAACTCCCCCATTACGCCTCCTCTGCCATGGACGGCTGGGCCGTCAACGGCGGCGGTCCCTGGATCCTTACCCGCCATGAGCCCGTTTTGCTTCCCGGCCGGGCCAGTGTCATAGCCACCGGTGGACTGGTACCTGTCGGCGCCCAATCGATACTCCGCAAGGAAAGCGGCCAGATCCACCGCGACGCTGACGGCAGCCTTCTCCTGCGACTCAATGACAGGGCAAAGGAAGGCGAACCCGGCCGGGGCCAACACATTCGTCCTGCCGGCGAGGAAGCTGCGGCCGGGGAAGTGCTGATCCCGGCGGGCACAACGCTGAACCCGGGCCACCTTGCCCTCGCCGCCGTGGCTGGCCACGACAACCTGCAGGTGCAGGCCAAGCCGGTGGTCGGAATAGTGCTGACCGGTTCCGAAGTAGTCACGTCGGGCGTTCCGGAACCAGGCCAGGTCAGGGATACGTTTGGTCCGCAGCTGGGGACTGTCATTTCCCTTCTCGGAGGCACGCCTGCCGACTCCCTGCGGATCGGGGATTCCTACCCCGAGTGGCTCGCGGCACTCGACGGTTCAGAAGCCTTTCCCGCACGCCTGCCGGACGTAACCATTACCACTGGCGGAACGGGCTGTTCCGGAACAGATCATTTTCGCGCCGCCATCGCTGCCCTCGGCGGACAGCTGTTGGTGGATGGCATCGCCATGCGGCCGGGCCACCCCGCGGTCCTGGCCAAGCTCCCGGACGGCCGCTTCGTCGTCGGGCTGCCCGGTAACCCCCTGGCAGCAATGATGGCCCTGATCACCGTAGGTGGACCGCTGCTGGAGGCACTCGGAGGCAAGCCCCTGAGCGACGTTGGACAAGTGACTTCCGCGGCTGACATTGATCCGTGCCCCGGCCGTACGCGCCTGTTTCCCTGCACGTTCATCGAGGGGCTCGCCTTCCCCGCCTCGCATACGGGACCCGGCATGATGCGTGGACTCGCTTGTGCCGACGGCATCATGGCCGTTCCCCCTGCTGGAGTCCAGTCCGGCGAGCCGGTTCCTGTGCTCCCGCTTCCCTGGACGCAGGCCAACGAAACAATCCATACCACCACCAACCGCGTACGGAGGACCCTATGGCCCGCATGACACAGCGCCGCAAGATCCACCGCTTCCACCTGGACGGTTCCGGCACCGAGTACCCGGTGCGGTTCAAGGAAGACATACTCGCCGCTGAGGAGCCCCTGGAAATCCGCATCGGCGGCCGCTCCTTCGCTGTCACCATGAGGACCCCGGGCGACGATTTCGACCTGGTGGCCGGGTTCCTGGTCTCGGAAGGCATCATCAGTTCCCACGCCGAGCTGGTATCGCTGCGCTTTTGCGTCGGCGATGCCGGGGGAGAACAGACATATAACGTGGTCGAGGCCCAGTTGAGGCCGGATGTACGCATGCCAGACACCATGCGGCATGTCTATACCTCAAGCTCCTGCGGCATCTGCGGGACAGACTCGATCGACTCCGTCCGCAAGACCCTTCCCTTCGATCCTGCCCGGGACACGCTGCAGATTCCCGTGGATGTGCTCGCCGAACTGCCGGAGCGGCTTCGCGAGGCCCAGGCGGTGTTCGACAAGACGGGCGGCGTCCATGCGGCCGGCCTTTTCAAGGTGGATGGCGCCAGCCCTGAGTTGCTGTGCCTCCGGGAGGATGTCGGACGCCATAACGCTGTGGACAAAGTGGTGGGATGGGCGCTGCGCCAAAACCTGCTGCCTCTGAGTGGCACCGTCCTCCAGGTGTCCGGGCGCGCGTCCTTCGAACTTGTCCAGAAGGCCGCCATGGCCGGCATTCCCGTCCTGTCTGCTGTGAGCGCGCCCTCCAGCCTGGCCGCCGACCTCGCCGTCGAGACCGGAGTGACGCTGGTTGGATTCAGCCGGGGACACAGCCTGAATGTCTACGCCGGGCGCGAAAGGCTGGGCCGCCCGCAGAAGGCCCGCGAGGAAACCTATGCCAAGCTTTGACGTTGTCCTCGCCGAGCTCAGCGAGGCCCCCATCTCGGTGGACCGGGCCACAGCGGCAGTCCAGGGCGATGAAGCCGGGGCGGTGGTCAGCTTCAACGGAGTGGTCCGAAACCACGACGGCGGCATGGCCGTCAGCAGATTAGGCTACTCGGCCCACCCCACCGCGCATCGCGTCCTCGCCCAAGTGGTGGAAGAACTGGTCGCGGAGCATGCCGGGAAGGCCGACAAGCCGGTCCGCATCTGGGCCGCCCCCCCGTGTCTTCTGAACGTCCCTCGCAAGTAATAGAGAAATAGGAGAATAATGACTGCCATTTCAACGACCCAGTCAGGTGCGCCGGTTACGTCCGACGCGCATTCGAAGTCAGTTGGTGCCGACGGTGCCATCATCCTGACTGA
>NZ_JBBCBT010000028.1:0-26779 GCF_037203985.1 Pseudarthrobacter sp. CCNWLW217 | reverse complement strand
AAGCAGGTCACCCAGGGACGTGTTATCCGCCTTCGCATGCGCCGCTGACGCAGGAGTCTCCGGCATCTGGCTGCTCACAGGTGACGACCTTCCGTATCCCGTGCCGTGCTGCTGCGGAACGGATCATCTTCTTCGCGCAGTGGGGTGTCCGCAGCGGTGCCGGTTGGCAACGACTGGGTGGACATCGGGCTGCCCGAGACGGAGGGCTCTTCAAACAAGCCGCGGTCATCGCCTGCCGCAAACACGGTCTCCTGGCGGATGCCAGTCTGCGGAACGGTCCGGGGAGCGGTCATCGGCGCGGACCTGGGGGCAGTTGCGGACGCCTGGCCGGAGGCTTCCGGTGCCCCGGCGGCCAAACTGCGGGTGAGCCGTCCGGCCAGGACGCCCGCGCCGGCAGCCAGCAGAAGGAACGTGCCTGGACGCTGCCGGGCGAAGCTCTTTACCTCTGTGAGCAGCGAACCGGGATCCCGGCTGTCGAGCCAGGATGCCACGGACTGCGAACGGTCGGCGGCCTCCCTGATGAGGTCCGACGCTACGCCGGGCTGGTTGGAGGCGTCCGCCATGGTGCGCAGCTCCGAGGAGACGGAGCGGATTCCCTCTGCAACCTTCTGCTGCTGGGTTCCTGCCTGGCTGGTGAGGTCCGACTTGGCCTGGTGCAGGAGGTCCCGGGCATTGGTCCGTACCTCGGCGGCCACGTTGGAAGCCTCTGCCTTGGCCGTCTGTGCCACATCCTTGGCCGCACCCGTGGCCTGACTGGCTACCTGTGAAGCCTCGCCCTTGACGGCCTCGGTCCTGGAGGCGGATCCGCCACCCTGTCCAGCCGTGGGCGCTGGGTTGCCGTACTGGTCCAGGGTCGCTGGGGACGCAGTTTGGGGCCATTGGTTTTCAGTCATGGTCGCTCTCTTTCGTGAAGGGTTTCGCTGGCAAGAGCCGCCAGCACTGCTGGCTTCGCAATAGTAAGCATGATTACTAACTAGATACTAAGCACACTTGCTATTGAATATGCAAGGCCCGGCACTAAGGGGAGCGTTCGCGGTCGAGCGTTAGAAGCCGCTCCTCAAGATAAAAGCCAGGCATCCTTGCCAAACAGATACTAAGCATGCTTATGGTAGGCCCCACACCGGATAGTCCCAAGGAAGGGGCAGCTTGCGATGATCGCCGACTCAGACCGAAAAATCCGGAACGGCTGCCGCCTTCTGTCCTTGTCGGCGAGGTTGGCGCAGCGCCGCCAGGATGACGTTCTCGTCGCGCTGGGGCTGACCCGCGCCGCGGTCATCACTCTGCAAGGCCTTGCCGCCGGCGCCCGGAACCGGGAACAGCTGGCCACCGCCGTCCACGCCAGAAGCCGGACCATCGGCAGGATTCTGGCCAGGTTGCAAATCGCGGGGCTGGTGAGCAGGAGCCAGCCTTCGCGCGACCCGCGCCACTTTGTCATCGGGCTCACCGGCGCCGGCCGTGTGGCGCTTGAGGCGGCCACGGCCAACCGCGGCCGCGGGAGCCCCGCAGCCGGCGCGCCCCACCTTGCCGCCCCGCCGTCGTACGCTCAGCCGGGCTCCATCGAAAACCGCAGCCGGGCCCGACTCTCTTCATTGAAACCAGCAGTCCACCCGAGGTACCAGATCAAAAAGTGAGGAAGATCCATGTACTTGCATACCCAGCAACTAATCAACGAAATCGCCGCCGACGAGCCGGACCCCGCAGCGGCGAACGCTTTGCAGGAAGGGCTGGGCGGGCAGTTCGGCGAGATGCGCACCATGATGCAGTACCTGTTCCAAAGCATGAACTTCCGAGGCGACCCCGCGTCCAAGCCTTACAAAGACCTGCTCCAGGGGGTGGGGACCGAGGAAATCAGCCACGTTGAGCTCATCGGCACCACTATCTCCCAGCTCCTGGACGGCTCCCCGCGGTACCAGGGCAAGAAGACCGATCCCGTGGACCAGCCCGGCGCCAAAGGTGCCACGCCGCTTAAAATCGCCCTGGACACCAGTAATATCCACCACTACCTGGTAGGCGCCCAGGGTGCGTTGCCCGTGGACGCGGCCGGCAACCCCTGGAGCGGATCCTATGTCTATAACAGCGGAAACCTGGTCCTGGACCTGCTGTACAACCTGATGCTGGAATCCACCGGCCGGCTGCAGAAATGCCGGATCTACGAGATGACAGAGAACAAAACGGCGCGGTCCACCATCGCCTACCTGATCGTCCGGGACCAGGCGCACGAGAACGCTTTCGCCAAGGCTCTGGAAAGCCTCGGCGTGAACTGGGGCAAGGTGCTGCCCATCCCCAAGACCAACGCGGAGCAATTCCCCGAGGTCAAAAAGCTGCTGGACGTGGGGCTGCAGAGCATCCAGTACACGTTCAGCGCGGACAACCTCAGTGAAGCCGGCAAGCTCTACCGCGGGGCATCGCCCTCCAACGACGGCACCGAGCTCAGCACCGACGTGATGCCCGAGGGCTTCCCCATGACCATCTCGCCGGAGCGCCGCGAGGAATTCGCGCCGGGCCTCGACCCCGACTTGCTCGCCCTCATCCAGGCCACCGCTGAAGTGGAACTCCAGGACGCGGACAACCCCAAGGACACCACCTCCAGCGGCGCTGCCAGGAGCTCAAGCAGCTCCGCAACTGCAAAGACCGCAACAACTGCAAAGACTGCGAAGACTGCGGGAACCACCAAAAAGCCGTAGTCGGCGGCCGGGGACCGCATAAAACTGAAACGGACGACGCCGGGAATCCCCCGGCGTCGTCCGTTTTGTGCTGCCCGAAATAGGTCCGCTGGGACCGCTTGGGGTGCCTCTAACCTGGACATAAAAGGCGAAAAGTCTTGCATTGTGAGTTCCATCCCATAATATGGGTTTAGAGATGTGGCCTCCCTCACGGTGCACATCTGTTCCCAAGCCTTCAATGTGGAAGGCCCAACGATCGGATTCCCCAACATGCAAGACATAGCTGTCCTGATCAACACGGCTGTTGCGGTCCTCGCCGCCGTGGTCCTGATTGTCCGTTTCAGAGTTAATCCCGTCATCGCCCTGGTCATCGGTTCGGTGTACTTGGGCCTCGCCGCCGGCTTCGGCGTCGAAAAAACAGTCAAAACCATCACCTCCGGTTTCGGCGAGATCATGGTGGACGTGGGTCTGCTCATCGCCTTCGGCGTCCTGATGGGCTCCATCCTCAACCAGAGCGGCGCCATCCGCCGCCTCGTGGAGCACCTGCTGGACACCTTCGGCCCCAAGCGCCTGCCCTACACCATGGGCCTGGCCATCGGAACGGTCCTGCAGTCCATCTTCCTGGACGTGCTGCTCGTGATTTCCGCCCCCTTGGCCCGCAAGCTGGCTCCGAAAATCGGCAAGCTCGGGACCGCCCGGATGGCAACCGCCATGGCCATCGCCCTCGAATGCGGCATCGTCTTCACGGTCCCCGGCGTCGCGTCCCTCGCCCTCGCCGGCCTGCTGAACGTGCCGCTCGGCAAGATGCTGCTGTTTGGGCTCCTCCTGGTCATCCCCACCATCGTCATCTCCATCGCCATCATGACGTTCCTGTTCCGCCGCGGCTTCTGGAACGAAGCCAGGGACGAGGACCACACCTTCGTGGAGGAAGAGGACCGCGAGGGGGAGGAAGAGTACGACGGCGGGACGCGCCAGCCTGCAGCCGGCCAGTCAGCAGCCGGCCAGCCAGCGGCCGGCCACACAGCGGCCGGCGTTTCCGGCGGCAGCGGGCAGGGCACGGCGCCAGGCGCCCAGCCCGGCGGTGGAACAGTCACCGTGGCTGAACGCGAACGGAAGCAGGCACCCTTGATCCTGTTGTTCGCCCCGCTCCTGACCTCGCTGCTCCTCATCGGCGCCGGCGCGATCATGGAGATCCTGGACATCGAAATGCCCTGGCTGCAGCTTCTCGGCGAGCCCGTCATCGCCCTGCTCATCGGACTGATCGGCACGTGCCTCGTCACCCGCGCCGCCATCGGCCAGGAAAAAGTCGAACAGGCCATCACCGTGGGCTTCAAGGAAAGCGGCCAGATCCTGATCCTCACCGGTGTGGGCGGGTCCCTCGCGGCAACCGTCGCCGCGGCCGGCCTCGGCGACATCCTGGGCGGATTCTTCTCGGCGAGCACCGTTGCCCCGCTGCTGGTGGTCTGGGCTATCGCGGCTGTGCTGCACATCGCCGTCGGCTCCGTCACGCTGTCAGCCATCACCGCGGCCGGACTGCTGGCACCGATTGCGCCGGCCATCGGACTGGACCCGGTTCTCCTGGCTCTTGCCGCCGGCGCCGGATCGCTCTTCATGGTTCATGTCACCAGCAACACCTTCTGGCTCCTGCAGTCCCTTTTGGGGCAGAGTGTGAGGGGCGCCCTGAAGTCGGTGACGGTGGGGGTCTCGGTGGCCTCCGTCGTCGCGATCCTGCTGATCCTGCCCATGAGCCTGCTGTTCTGACCGGATCAGCTCCGTCCGTCCAGGCACACGCCAACGAAAGAAGAATGACATGACACAGACACGCATCGCGCCCCTGGAGGGAGTCCGCGTCCTGGAGCTCGGAAACTACATCGCGGCGCCCACCGCTGGCAGGCTGCTCGCCGATTTCGGCGCCGAAGTGATCAAGGTTGAACGGCCGGGAACCGGTGATGAGCTGCGTAACTGGCGCCTGCATAAAGGCGATACCTCCATGCTCTACCGGACCATCAACCGCAACAAGAAGTCAGTGGTCCTGGACCTTCGGACCGAGGCCGGCAAGAAGGCCGTGCTGGCACTGGCCGCCAAGTCGGACATCCTGCTGGAAAATTTCCGGCCGGGCACGCTGGAGCGGTGGGGCCTCGGCCCGGAGGTGCTCAACGAAGCCAACCCGGACCTCATCATCACCCGGATCTCAGCCTTCGGGCAGACGGGGCCGCTGTCCGAACGGCCAGGCTTCGCCGCCGTCGCCGAAGCCTACGGCGGGTTCCGGAACCTCGTGGGTGACCCGGACCGCCCGCCGGTCAGGGTGGGGGTCTCCATCGGGGACTCAATCGCAGGCCTCTACGCCGCCTTCGGCGCCATGATGAGCCTCTACCAACGGGAAGCACGACGGCGGGACGCGGCTGGCGCGGTGCCGCTCACCGAGCGGATTATCGACGTTGCGCTGAACGAGGCCATGTTCTCCATGATGGAATCCCTTATTCCGGACTACCAGGCCTACGGCGTGGACCGGCAGCGGGTAGGCGGGCGGATGGAAGGGATCGCCCCGTCCAACGCGTACATCTGCAAGGACGGCGCCAGCATCGTGGTGGCCGGCAACGGGGACTCGATCTACCAGCGCTACATGCAGACCATCGGCCGCCCGGACCTGGCCGAGGATCCGACCCTGCAGACCAACGCCGGCCGCTGGGCGAAGCGCGAAGAGCTGGACCAGGCCATCGGCGCCTGGACGGCGGAACTGGACGCCGCCGACGCCCTGGCAGCACTGGATGACGCCGGTGTTCCGGCCGGTCCCATCTACACCGCGGCGGACATCAGCACTGATACCCAGTACGCGGCCCGGAACATGATCCAGAAATTCGACGTCTCCACCGGGGAGGAGCTCCTGCCCGGCGTGGGCTTCCCCGGTATCGTCCCGGTGATTGGAGACCAGTCGCTGCCCATCCGGAACCTCGGACCGGACCTGGGCGAAAACACCGATGAAATCCTCCGCGGGCTCCTCAATATGGACTCCGCCGAGATCACGGCGGCCTCCGGCCGCGAGGAGGCCCTCCAGCCATGAACCCCAACGAAACCAGCCTCGCAACAACGCTCGGGAACACCATCCTTCGGGACGTGACCCTCCGGGACGGGCTGCAGCTCACCGGGAAAATGCTCTCCACCGAGCGGAAAGTCGAAACCGTCCGGGAGCTGATCCGGCTGGGCGTTCCGGCCATCGAGCTCGGCTCGATGGCACGCGCTGACCTTGTGCCCACCATGGCCAACACCCTGGAGGTGGTCCAGGCCCTCAGCCCGGAGGAACTGGAAAAATGCTGGATCTGGGTGGCCACCCCCGGCCATGTAGCCAAGGCTTCGGCCGCCGGCGCGAGGAACTTCCAGTACTGCCTGTCGGCATCGGATTCCCACAACAAGGCGAATATCGGCCGGACCACGGATGAAAGCCTGGCCGCCCTGCCCGAGGCGGTGGAATACGCCCGGGCAGTCAACGGCCAGATCCAGCTGTGCATCGCGACATCCTTCACGTGCCCGTTCGAAGGCTATGTGCCCGAGGAGCGCATCCTGTCCATCGCCAATGATCCCCGGGCCGAAGGCACCACGGACATCGTCATCTGCGACACCCTGGGGCAGGCCATCCCGGCCCAGGTTGCCGGGCTGATCGCCCGGGTCCGGGACGAGTCCCCGGCCCGGAGGATCGTCTATCACGGCCATGACACGTGGGGCCTGGGAGTAGCAAACACCCTCGCCGCCATCCAGGCCGGCGCAGCCATGGTGGACGGCGCCCTCGGCGGCCTCGGCGGCTGCCCGTTCGCCCCGGGTGCCAGCGGCAACACCTCCAGCGAAGACATCCTGTTCGCCACCCGCCCGGAGTGGCTGACCACGGACGCCTTCGCGGACCTCGTGGTCCTGTCCGAGGAACTGCTGGCCGAACTGGGGGAACCCAACCGCTCCAAGGCTGCCCAGGGCGCCCGGTCCAAGGCCAAAGCCTTCGACTGGGTCCTTCCCTTTGAGGACGCACTCCAGTCCGGCACAACGGGAGGCAACTGACTATGGGCAGCCATTTCCTCGTCACCACCGCCATCCCGGAACCGGGGCTTCAACTGCTGTCCGACGCCGGCCAGATCACCGTGCTGCCCGAGCCGCCTGACTACCGCACGCTGGCTGCGCTGTGCGCTTCGGGGGACTACGACGTGGTCCTCACCCAGCTGCGCGACGTCATCGACGAGCCGCTCCTGGCCGACGCCAGGGTGAAGGGCGTCTCCAACTACGCTGTGGGATACAACAACATCGACGTCGCCGCGGCAACGCGACACGGCATCGTTGTTGGCAACACTCCCGGGGTTTTGACGGACGCGACGGCGGACATCGCCATGCTGCTCATCCTCGGCACCGCCCGCCGCGTAGTGGAAGCAGACCAGCTGGTCCGCGACGGAAAGTTCCAGGGCTGGGAACCGGAGTTCATGCTGGGACGGGACGTCTCCGGGGCCGTGCTGGGCCTGGCCGGGTTCGGCCGGATCGCCCGCGCCACCGCCCGGCGTGCGCTGGGTTTCGGCATGGAGGTGGTTTTCGCGCCGCGTCCCCCGGGAGAGCGTCCCGTCAGCGAAGAGGAACTCGGCGAGTTCGCCGGCAAGGTCCGGCAAGTGCCATGGCCCGAGCTCGTGGAACGCAGCGATTTCCTGTCCCTCCACGTCCCGCTGAACGACCAGACGCGGCACCTCGTGGACGCTGGCGTGCTGGCCCGGATGAAGCCGGACGCCATCCTGATCAACACCGCCCGCGGTCCCGTGGTGGACGAGGCCGCCCTCGTAGATGCCCTGCGCACCGGCGAGATTGCCGCTGCCGGCCTGGACGTCTTCGAGGACGAACCGCGACTTGCGCCCGGACTCGCAGAGCTGCCCAACGCGCGCTCAACGCCATCGCCATCGCCGAAGGACGCACGCCTCCGCACGCGGTCAACCAGATCCCTTCGGCATGACCGTCCTTATTGCCCCGGACAGCTTCAAGGGGACGTACTCGGCGGCCGAGGTGGCGGCGGCCATCGCTGCGGGCGTCAACGACGGCGGGCGCCCGGCGACGCAACTGCCCGTCGCCGACGGCGGGGAAGGAACCTTCGACGCGCTCTGCCGCAGCCTGCGCGCGTAACCCGTGACTGTCGACGTCGTCAATTCCTGGGGTGAGCCGCTGCAGGCGAGCATCGGGCTGGCAGCCGACGGGACCGCCGTCGTCGAGGTGGCGCAGGCGAGCGGCCTGACCGCCGCCCGGCTCAGCCCCGCCGATGCGATGGCAGCGAGCACGTACGGGACGGGCCTGATGGTGGCTGCCGCCGTCAACGCCGGCGCCACCCGCATCCTGGTGGCGGCAGGCGGTTCTGCCACCACCGACGGCGGGGCCGGGGCAGTCCAGGCCATCACCGAAAACGGCGGACTCGGCGGTGCGCGGATCACCGTCCTGTCCGACGTGACCACCAGCTTCCTGGATGCCCTGCGTGTGTTCGGGCCGCAGAAGGGTGCCGATCCT
Source organism: Pseudarthrobacter sp. CCNWLW217 (assembly GCF_037203985.1). Taxonomy (NCBI): domain Bacteria; kingdom Bacillati; phylum Actinomycetota; class Actinomycetes; order Micrococcales; family Micrococcaceae; genus Pseudarthrobacter; species Pseudarthrobacter sp. CCNWLW217. The sequence goes on along the minus strand of NZ_JBBCBT010000028.1, from coordinate 18,602 downwards.
GCCACGGTAAGACTGCTGGAAGGACGCCTTTCGCACCTGGCCGCCTCGTATCCGCGCAACCCGTCCGGCGTGCCGCGCACTGGTGCGGCGGGTGGCCTCTCCGGTGGGTTGTGGGCGTACTTTGGGGCTGACCTGGTGTCCGGGGCCGACGCCGTTCTCGATGCAGCCGGGTTTGACGCCCTGCTGGGGTCTGCCGACGCCGTCGTGGTGGGCGAGGGGCGCCTGGATTCGCAAACCGGCGAAGGGAAGATCATCTCCGCCATCCTCGAACGGGTGCGGAACTCCGGACGGCAGATTCCCGTCATTGCCGTAGTGGGTTCCGTAGTGGAGGACCTGGGGGACTATGCGGAGAACTTCGCGAACATCCTCATCGCCACCGACGCTGTTGCGATGCGGGTTGCCGGCAAGACCATCGCCGCGCTGTAGCTTTCCTTGGTTTCCCGGTGGGTCCTAGGACTCGCCGGGAAACCGCCCACCGATCAGCCTGGTCATGTGTTCTGCCGTGGTGAGCAGGGGCTCCACCCAGGCTTCGCAGGTCTCCAGCGGCATCCGGAGGGTAGGTCCGCTGATGGTCACCGCACCCACCAGGCCGGCTGCCGAGTCGAAAACAGGGGCGGACAGGCCGGACGCCCCGTCTTCGCGCTCGCCGACCGTGATGGCAAACCCGTCCCGCCGGGTCTGTTTGACGGCCACGGCCAGGTCCTCGGAGGTGGTGATGGTGGATTCCGTGATCGGAGTCAGGGGATCGCGCAGGACGGCATCCATCAGCTCCGGATCCCACGCCAGCAGGACCCGGCCGGCGGAACCTGCATACAGCGGGGCAACCTTGCCGAGGTGCATCTCCCGGCGAAGGGCGTGGCGCGTTTCGGCCAGGGCCACGCACACGCGGTAATGCTGCTCCGACTTGAAGAAACACGCAGTCTCACCAGTGGTGTCGCGCAGCTTCTTAAGCAACGGACCCAGGATGTCCACCACTTCCATGCCGCGGGTTGCCGGGGCCGCCCAGTAGGCCATCCGCATGCCGATGCGGTAGGCATCCTCCTCACGGTCCAGGAACCCCTGCGAGGTCAGGTTGGTGACCAGCCGCTGCACCGTGGACGTGGGCATGCCGGTGTGCTCGCGGATATCACTCAGCGACAGGACCGGTTTGGCGAGGGAAAAAGCATCCAGGATGGAGGTGATTTTTCCCAGGACAAGCAATGGGTTGCCGCCGGACTTCGCTGATGGATCGGACGCTGACATGGAACTCACGCTAGACGCTGCCCGCATCGGAATCCAGTTGGAGGTGCACATCGCCGATCGACGGATCGGCAGGCGTACCATCGGAATACCCGTCCCCTTGGAGAGTGGAGTAACCCATGCAGCTTGGTGCCTTTTCGATCAGCCTCACGGTCAAGGACATCGCAGCCTCTGCCGCGTTCTACGAGAAACTGGGCTTCACAAGTTTCGGCGGTGACATCACCCAGAATTGGCTGATCCTGAAGAACGGTGAAACAGTGATCGGGCTCTTCCAAGGGATGTTCGAGAAGAACATGCTCACGTTCAACCCGGGCTGGAACCAGAACGCCGAGGCGGTGGACTCCTTCACCGATGTGCGCGAACTCCAGCGGGAGCTGAAAGGCAAAGGCGTCGAGTTCGTTGCCGAGGCCGACGAATCAACCACCGGGCCGGCGAGCTTCATGGTGGTGGACCCGGACGGCAACCCGGTGCTCGTCGACCAGCACGTCTGACCTGCGGGACAGGCACACGGCCGACCGTAGCCACAGTGGTGAAGCACCTAGCCCGTGCCGCCCAGCCCGGCTTCCTCCATCAGTTCGGTCAGCCAGGGCCGGTGTTCACGGTGGAAGGTAATTTCGTCGGGCAGACCCTGCACGGAAGGTTCGGACCCGGCGATATCGATGGTGATCCGGCTTCCCGCCATGGGCGCGTTTGTAAGGTGCAGGCTGCCGTACGACTCCGGGAGTGCCGGATCCATCCAAAATCCGCCCCGGGAAACGTGGGCGTCGTACCGCATCAGGCTGGTAATCAACATGATCGGTGTGGTCGCTGCCCACGCCTGGGGGGAGCACGCCGTCGGATACGGCACGGGCTCGGGTACTTGCTCGCGGCTGAAGCCACAAAACAACTCCGGGAGTCGGCCATCACTGTAATCGGCCGCCTCGAAAAGTGCCGTGGCGATCCGCTGTGCCTCATTCACGAAGCCGTAACGCATCAGGCCGGCCGCGATGATGGCGTTATCGTGCGGCCAGACCGAGCCGTTGTGGTAACTGGCCGGGTTGTAGGCGCCCATGTCGCTGGCGAGGGTTCGTATGCCCCAGCCGCTGAACATCTCGGGGGACATAAGCCGTTCTGCAACCTGCTGTATTTTGTCCTCATCGACGATGCCGTGCCACAGGCATTGCCCCATGTTGGACGCGCACGCGTCCACCTGCCGTTTCTTCCCATCCAAGGCGATGGCGTAGTAGCCGCGGTCAGGCATCCAGAACGCTTCGTTGAACCGCTTCTTCAATTGAGCCGCTTCGGTGGCCAGTTCGGCGGCCAAAGGTGCGTCGCCGGCGTCATACGCTATCCACGCACGGGAAAGGAAGGCGGAGTAGACCAATGCCTGGACTTCGCAGAGCGCGATCGGGGGTTCCGCCACACGGCCGTCCGCGAAGTTGACGCCGTCCCAGGAGTCTTTCCAGCCCTGGTTGATGAGGCCCTGATCGTTAAGGCGCTGGTACTCGACGAACCCGTCGCCATCTTTGTCCCCATAGTTCCGAATCCAATCCAGCGCGCGGTCGGCGTGGGGCAGCAGTGCAGTGATGGTGTCCTTGGCAAAACCCCACCGGCTGACCGACCCGAGAGCCATGACGAACTGCGGAGTCGCATCGACGCTGCCGTAGTAAACGGATTTTCCGCCAAGGGACAGGCCGATGGAGACGCCGAGCCTGACCTCGTGCAGGATCTTCCCCGGCTCCTCCTCGCTCATGGGATCCACTACGCGGCCTTGGCGGTCCGCCAGGGTCTGCAGGGTGCCTAATGCCAGGGACGGGTCCACCGGTAACGCCATTTCGGAGGCCCAGAGCGAGTCCCGGCCAAAGAGCGTCATGAACCACGGCGCGCCGGCGGCCACGACGATCCGCTCCGGATGGGCGGGATCTTCAATGCGGAGCGCGCCCAGGTCGTCGTAGCTGCGCCGGAGGGTCCGTTCGATCGAGCGGTTGCTGATATGCAGCCTGGGAATCTTCGCCACCCATGCCTGGCGGCGACGATCGCTGGGGGAGGTTTCGCCCCGGGCCGGACGAACCAACGAAGCCGCCGGAGCCGCCCCGTCGACGGTGGGCACCACAGCCAGGGTGGTGCTCCAGTATCCCCGCGGCGGAACAACCACCCGGTAGGTAAGGGCCTCAGGGGTGGCCTCGGCGCCACTGGCGTTGACGATGACACCCTTCCGGACGTCCTGCCAGGTGGCACTGATGGTCAGTGAGTCGCCGTCGGCATGGCGGGCTTCATCCCAGCGCCGCTGGATGCGAGCCTCCTTTACCTCGAAGAGATCCGCGAAGTCCGATTCAACGGTGAGGGCGACCAGGCATTGGGCTTCATCGGAGGAGTAGTTCCGGATGGTGACCTCCTCCAGGATCCCGGCACCGACTTCGCGCAGGCGCTCCACGATCAGGGGGCTGTCCGCGTACCCATCGGAGCGGGGAACACGGCCAATGAACAGGGCCCTGTAGGGTTCCTGCGTCGATGCTGTCAGCGGCTCCAGGGGCTGCCCATTGATGGCCAGGTTCCAGCGCGAGAGGATGCGGGTGTCCTCATGGAAAACCCCGTGCGGATGTTCCGGATGGATGTCCCCATTTGCCAGGGAGATGCAGAAGGATGATCCTTCCACCAACGTAACGGTGCCGGACCCCAACGGCCCGGCGGCCGTGTCTGCATTCCAGCCAGCCATTCCCGCCTCCTTGCAGCGGCTCAAGACCGGCGGCGTCAGGCCATTCTGGGTCCAATCGGCAACCGCAGTCTTGCTCCCTTGGATAGACGCTACGCCTGTACTCACCGCGATGATAGGCGTGGAGCAACCTGAGAGGAACCGGCTGGTGCCCGGCTTACCGTTCGGCCTACACAGCCTGGCTGACCGGCGCTGGCTGCAGTCCCCATGTCATCTTCCGGACGGTTTCCCGCTGGAGTCCGCTTAGCGCTGCGAGCTCGTAGTCATCCAAGACCCCGAGCCGGCGGGCTGTGGCCAAGAGCTTCAGGCGCCTCCTTAGGAGGACGGCCTTCGACTCCTCCAACTCGGCCATCTCTGACTTCAGCTCCCCGATGATGGCCAGATGATGCTCCGCCGGAACGCCCGATGGGAACAGCCCGTCAGATGACAGGCCAATGGTGCGCACAGCCCAGCGCGACAGGCCCGCGGCACCGGCCAGGCTGGTTATTTTCATCCCGTCGCACAGCGCTTGGGCGATCTGCTGGTTCAGACGGACCGCCAGGGAGCGGATGCTGCTCGCGTTGAGCGTAATCCGTTGCCGCTCCTCCCGGAGGAGCACCCGGATCTTTTCCGCCTGGACAGCAGCTGTGTCGGGCTTCCGCTTGCCCCGGTATCGGTAGCCACCGCCGTCGGCATGGTGGGTTAGGGCCAAGAGCACTCCTCGGTTGGGATGGCGCTGAGCGGGCCAGCTTACCTAGAAGGCTAGACAGGTCCGTCCTGCCGCGGAAATACCAATAGTGCGTGGACCCATAACCGGAACGTGTGGCCTCCAGCCATAAGGGACGCTTATCCGTCCACGCACTTTAGGTCTTATCCAGACCCGCCGGATTTCCCTAGTGTCAAAGGAAGTGAGTACCGCTGTCTCCTGAGCCCCTAGGAAGAGACCATGTCTAAATTTGTACCTGCAACGCGGGTATCCCGCATCAAGTCCTCTGCCAGCGTTGCCGCCGCTGCCCGCGTGCGTGAGCTCAAGGCAGAAGGGCGCCGGATCCTGGACCTGACGGTCGGCGAGCCAGACTTCGACACGCCCGATCACATCAAAGCCGCAGCCGTTGAAGCCATCAGCAAGGGGGAGACCAAGTACACCTCCGTCACCGGGACCCCTGAGCTGCAGAAAGCCATCCTGCAGACCATCGAGCTGCGCACTGGCCTCCACTACACTCCAGCCGAACTCACCATCGGCGGAGGCGCCAAGCAGGTCATCTTCACCGCCTTCATGGCCTCCATCGACGCCGGTGACGAAGTGATTGTGCCCGCCCCTTTCTGGGTCTCCTACCCGGACATGGTGCTCGCGAATGATGGCACACCGGTCGTTGTGCCCTGCGGCGAGGACGTCGGATTCAAGCTCACACCGGATGCCCTTGCCGGAGCCCTCACTGACCGGACCAAATGGGTCATCCTGAACACGCCGTCCAACCCCACCGGCGCGGTCTACTCCCCGGTGGAACTCCGTGCGCTCGCGGACGTCCTCGCCGGCTACCCCCACGTCTATGTCCTGACGGACGAAATCTACGACCAGATCTACTTCGGTGGCGGCAGGCTGCCCAGCCTGGTGGAGGTAGCCCCCGGGCTGAAGGACCGCGTCCTCGTCGTCAACGGTGTGTCCAAGGCCTACGCCATGACCGGCTGGAGGTTGGGTTACGCGGCAGGTCCGGCCCCCCTGATTGCCGCGATCAACAAGCTCCAGTCCCAGATATCCTCCTGCCCGTCCTCCGTCAGCCAGGCTGCCAGCGCCGCAGCCCTCACCGGCGATCAGGGCTTCGTCCGGGACAGCGTCGAAATTTATCGCAGTCGACGCGATGCGGCAGTAGCCGGGCTCAACGCCGTCGACGGCCTGTCTTGTGCGACGCCGGAAGGAGCCTTCTACGCTTATGTCAACTGTGCGGGGGCCATCGGCAAAACGACGCCGGAGGGCGCCACCATCCACGACGACCAGGACTTTGTCCTTTACCTGCTGGACCACGCATCGGTGGCAGCGATCCCGGGATCGGCCTACGGACTTGGCCCCTACTTCCGCATCTCCTACGCCACAAGCCTCGACATCATCGAAGAATCGATCGCCGCCATCGACAAGGCCGTCCAGGCCCTCAGCTGATCAATACTCAAACCGAAGGACAACGACATGATCCACGTCAAGACAAAAGTTGACAGGCCGACGGCGGACGCCGTCCAAAGGCTTGCCAAGTTCTCCTCAGCGACCATTCACGAAGCCCAGGGCAGGAAGGGTGCGCTCAGCTCCAGAATCAAGCCCATCGACCGCAGTATGTCCTTCTGCGGACCCGCGCTGACTGTCCGCTGCGCCCCGCGTGACAACCTGATGCTGCAGGTAGCCATCCACTATGCCGAGCCGGGCGATGTGGTCCTGGTCTCGGCCGGCGAATTCGAAGAGGCCGGCACTTTTGGCGACGTCCTGGGTAACGCCATGAAGGCCAAAGGGCTGGCCGGACTGGTCACTGACTCAGGCGTCCGCGACACCCAGGACCTGATTGAACTGGGCTTGCCTGTATTCTCCGGCAGCGTCTCCATTAAGGGCACGGTGAAGGAAACCATCGGCCCCATCAACCACCCGGTGGTCTTCGGCGACGAGATCATCTACCCCGGCGACATCCTTCGGGGGGACGCCGACGGCGTGGTTGTGGTCCGCAAGGACGAAGTGGAAGACGTTATCCGCCTCTCCCAGGAACGCGACGACGCCGAGCGCGACCTTATCCGCCGTTACCACGAAGGCGGCACCACCATAGAGCTGTGCAACCTGGCTGAGGTGCTGAAGGCAAAGGGCCTGCTGGTCGAAGACGCCTAGTAACAGACCAAGTGCCGTCGCGCGGAAGAAATCCCGTGCGGCGGCACTGGTACGCGAAAGCCAATTAAGCGCGAACTGGCAGCTAGTACCCTCAAGTCACACGGATATGAGGGTACTAGCTGCCAGTTCGCGCGGTGGCTTGGGGCAGTGTCCGGGGACCGAGGCAGCCGGAACTCAGCCAGCCAGCGAGCGGGCCATCGCGTATGAGCGCTGCGGCCCTGGCAGGGGATAAGCGGGCGGCCCGGAAATGGTTTTGTCCAGGAGCCAGACCGTGGCACCGGAGGAGCCGGCCGGCATGATGCTGCCCTCAAAGACGAAGACTGCCTGGCCCGGCTGGCCTTCGGGAATCCAGAACCCGTTGGCCGGGCAGTGGGAACCAGTCCTCGCCGCCAAGCGGCTGCCGCTCGAAGGGTCCCGGTGCGCGCTGCTGATCTTTTTCACGACGTGCTCCCAATCAAGTAATTTCAGCTAAGAAACCTATTACCGGCTGATCCGGCCTTCAATTACAGATTAGATTCGCGGGAGTGCAATTACTAAGACCAAATATAACTGTCATGATAAGGAAAACGTTTGGGTGGCGCGCTAGCTCGCGTATCTGGAACTTAGCATTTCCTGGAGCATTTCCTTCAAGACCATAAGGACGGCGGATGCCGCCTCTGACAATGGTTCGTGGTCCGGCGTGCAAAGGGCTATTTTGCATTGCAGTCCGGGCTCTACAATCCGGAGGACTCGGAAGTCCTCCTCATGGAAAAGGGCGTCCGCTGCTGACTTCGGCAAGATGGTTGCGCCCATGTCAGCCTCTAGGAGCCGTGTCAGGGAAGGCACGGACTCGACTTCGCCGACCAGACGGAGACTTAGGCCTTTGTTCCGCAGGCCGGTTTCGATGATCTGGCGGAGAGTGTGGTTCTGCTCCGGAAGGAACAAGCCGAATTCCGAAGCTTGCTCAAGTGTGATTTCGCCCGATTCGCCCGCAACGGCGGCCGAAACGTTCCTGGCGTTCACCACGAGGTGCAGATCCTCCACGATCATCGTGGTGAACTGCACGCCGCGGATAGGCCCAGGTTCGTAAATAAGGGCCATATCCAGCCTGCCGTTCTTTATCGCTTCGCTGAGGACACCGCCGTAGATCTCCGTCAAATGGAGCACAATATCCGGGTAGCGGCGGGCCACCTCCCCGATTATGCGCGGCGTGAGGCTCGAGGCCATGCTGTACGGCGCGATCGCAATGGACACTCGTCCCGCAGGCGCCGCCCCGGAACTGGCCACGTCCTGCCGGGCCTGTTCCACGAGCCGAAGGATGGTCTGCGCATGCCGGTAGAGCGTGTGGCCGGCGGCCGTGGGCTGGACGCCCTGCTTGCTTCGGATCAGGAGCCTCTGCTTCAAGTCCGTTTCAAGCGCTGACACTTGCTGGCTCAGGGCAGGCTGTGCCACATGCAAGGCAGCGGCCGCTTTCGTGATGCTTCCCGAATCAACGATCTTCACAAAGTAGGCGAGTTTTCGAGTGTCCATACCGGCGTTTCCTTCGTCTGCGGCGCCCTGAAGCCCCGACGGGTCATATCCGGATTCTATGGCGGGATACGCAATAGGTCTTTGTGTGATCCACATCTCGGACGCTAAGTTGATCTCCAGAACATAATTTCTGTGACAAACCGATTATATCCCTACGAGCCATAAGCGGCGATGATGCCCCTATAGGGCTTTTGCATAAATGGTTCCAGTTACAGAAAATGCTGCATTCCTTTACATTCCAGAAATATTTCCTCCATATGTTCTAGGAACATCCCAAGAATCCGATGCTCAATGATCCCGGGTTCCCCTCATTAAGGAAGAGACACAATGAGAGTTATCAGTAAAGGCAAGATCGCTTTAGCTGCTGCCGCGACAGCAGCCGCCCTTGTGCTCACAGGTTGCGGGGGCAACGCCGGGTCCAGCAGTGCGGGAAACTCAAGTGCAACGTCGGGCGAGGTAAACCTGATTGCCTACTCCGGGGTCTGGCAGGACCAGTACACGGCCGCCGTGATCGAACCCTTCAAGGCCAAGTACCCGGACATCAAGATCAACTACGCGTCCAAGCGTTCCTCCGCCGAAATGCTCAGCGCCCTCCAGGGGCAGAAGAACAACCCGGCCACGGACGTGGCAATCATGGACAACTCGGTTTCAACAACAGGCAACACCCAGGGACTCTTCGACAAGATTGACGCCGCCGCCGTTCCGAACCTGGCGAACGTGCCGGATCAGTTCAAAAACAAGGATGGGTTCGGGCCGGTAGTCATGCTCGACGCCGTTGGCCTACTGTATGACACGGACACGTTCCCCAAAGCCCCTGAAAGCTGGGAAGTGCTTTGGGATCCGGCATACGCGGGCAAGATCAACGTCAACGCTCCGCCCTCCCTGCTGGGACTTTCCCTGACCGCCATCACGTCGAAGATGGAAGGGGAGGACTACACGCAGAGCATCGACAAGGCTGTGGCACGCCTGAAGGAAATGGCACCAGGCGTCCAGACCTTCGCGCCAAACCCCGACGAATACCAAAACGTGATCACCGGCCAGACGGTGCTGGGACTTGGGCAGAACGCCCGCGGCCAGTTCTACAGCGACCAGAGCAACAAGAAGATGGGCGTGACCTTCCCCAAGGAAGGCACTGTCTACCAGATCAACACCGTGAACGTCGTGAAGGATGCGCCCAACAAGGCGGCTGCCCAGACCTTCGTTGACTACGCACTGTCCGCCGAGGCGCAGACCGCGTTCGCTAAGGCCCTGTTTTATGCGCCTTCCGTCACCAACGCCGAACTTCCGGCCGAGGTCAAGGACCGAGTGGTTCCCACTGACGGCTCCCTGAACATCGTTCCCCTTGATGTTGCGTTCCTGTCTTCGGCCCGTGACAAGTGGACTGACACCTGGAAGCGCCAGATCATCACCAAGTAGCCGTCCCCACGGCGCCCCTCCCCACACCCTGCTTCAGGAGAACTGAAATCGTGACTGAAACAAAACTGTCGATCGTGGATCTGACCAAGAGATACGCTGCCGGTCTTGAACCGGCCGTCGACCGCCTGAACATGGAGGTGGAAGAGGGGCACCTGGTGGCGCTCCTCGGCCCGTCAGGCTGCGGTAAGACCACCACGCTGCGGATGGTCGCCGGCCTGATGGATCCGACCGCTGGCTCCATCGTGGTTGATGGCAAGGAAATCACCCACACTCCCGTCAACAAGCGGGGCATGGGGATGGTCTTCCAGTCCTACGCCCTCTTTCCGCATATGAATGTCGAACAGAACGTGGCGTTCGGGCTGCAAATGCGCCAGACCTCCAAAGCCGACCAGAAACGCCGCGTTGCCGGTGCGCTGGACATGGTGCAGCTGGGACACCTGTCCAAGCGGCAGGTCCGGGAACTTTCCGGCGGACAGCAACAGCGCATCGCCCTGGCACGCGCACTGGTCGTGGAGCCCACCCTCCTGCTCCTGGACGAGCCTTTGTCCAACCTGGACGCGAAACTCCGCGAAACGATGCGGACTGAGATCCGCTCCATCCAGCAACGGACCCGGGCGACTACACTGTTCGTTACGCACGACCAGGACGAGGCACTGGACATGGCGGACCGTATCGCCGTCATGAACGGGGGGCTCATTGAGCAGTTCGGTTCCCCCACCGAGGTCTATGAACGTCCGCGGACGCGGTTCGTCGCAAACTTCATTGGCCAAGCCAACTTCCTCACCGCCCGGGTCGTGTCAGAGACAGGTTCTGCCGCCAGGGGTGAAACGCATTACCGGGTTTCCATCGATGACCTCGGGCAGTTCGGTGCAGTGGGCGCACCAGGCCTGGCCGGTTCCACGCATGAACTGGTCATCCGCCCCCACCGGCTCCGCGTGGCCATGCACCCTGCGGGGGTCGAAGCCATTGCGGGCGTTATTGAACGCGTCAGCTACACGGGCGATGCTATCTCCGTGGCCGTCAAGGCCGGCAACCGCATCCTGCAGGCACAAATGCCGACTTCAAGCGGCGACCTGCCACGTCCAGGCGACGCGGCTTACCTTTCGTGGGATGAACAGGACGCATACCTGTTGCCTGCCGCAGTGAAAGCACCAGCAGCGTGACCGTCACAGAGACACAGACCCCGGCCGTCCTCCGAGCCGGTGCTGCTGAAGGTGAGCTGGAAAAGGCTACCAGACGCCGGAACCGGCGCACCTACCTCGCCCTTCTGTTGCCGGGTCTCCTCGGCCTCGTAGTCAGCTTTGTCTTCCCGCTGGCCTACATGGTCAGGATGTCGTTCAACAGGGGCGCTCCCGACGGAATCATCGAAGAGACCTTCACGCTGGACACTTACATTCAGCCCTTGACCGATCCTTACTACTGGCGGGTCACCCTGGACACCTTCCAGATGGGTGTCACTGTGGGCGTCCTCTGCGTCCTGGTGTCCTACCCGGTGGCACTCTTTCTCGCCAGGAGCACCAGCAAATACCGCGGGCTGCTCATCGCCGTCGCCATCGCACCCCTGCTGACCTCCGCCGTTGTGCGGACCTATGGATGGATGGTGATCCTGGGTACCAACGGCCTGGTCAACTCCACGCTGGACGGAATGGGCATGATTGATGCACCCCTCAAGCTCACGAACAACATGACCGGGGTAACCATCGGCCTCGTTGAAATTTTTATGCCCTATGCCATCCTCGCCATGATCTCCGGCTTCGGGCGCCTCAGCCCCCAACTGGAAGAAGCGGCCGGCTCCTTGGGCGCGAGCAAGCTGCAGGTGTTCACCAGGGTCACGCTTCCCTTGAGCCTGCCCGGCATCCTCACGGCGTTCCTGCTGGTCTTTGTGCTGTCGATCAGTACGTTCATCACCCCCCGCCTCCTCGGCGGCGGCAGCGTCCAGGTACTGGCAACGGAAATCTATGACCAGACCACCGGACTGCTCAACTGGCCGTTCGCCGCAGCGCTCTCGGTCATCCTGCTGGTCCTGTTCGGACTGATCATCGCGGTCTACCAGCGCCTCACCAAAAAGATCGGAGGCTAGCCATGTCCGAGGCACGCCTATTCAAACCACGGTTCAACCCGGCCAAGCCGGCGTTCGGCATCCTGGTGTTCCTGCTCTACCTTTTCCTCCTGGCGCCGTTGCTGATCGTGTTCGTCGTCTCGTTCGCCTCCAACCAGTACCTGTCGTTTCCGCCGGAGGGCCTGACCTTCAAGTGGTATGAGATGCTGCCGGAGGAAAGCACTTTCATGAACGGCATGCGGGTCAGCCTCATCGTGGCAGTCGTTGTCACTGTTATCGTGCTGGCCCTCGGCGTTCCGGTGGCACTGGCCCTGGACCGGTTTGAGTTCAAGGCCAAGGCAGCGGTGCAGTCATTCTTCCTTTCCCCGCTGCTGATCCCCAGCATTGTCCTGGCCCTCGGCATGGTCCTGCTCTTCGGGCCCCTGGAACTGAACAACACCTACACGGGAATCATCATCGGGCATGTGGCCATCACCATCCCGTTTGTCATCAGGACAACGCTCATGAGCCTTGCCACCACTGACACCTCCTGTGAAGCGGCGGCCAGGATCCTCGGCGCCGGGTCCTGGACGGTTTTCCGGCGGATCACCCTTCCAATCATCCAGCCCGGCGTCATTGCCGGCGGCGTCATAGCCTTCATCGTGTCATTCGACGAAGCAGTCATCTCGCTGTTTGTTGCTGAATCAGGGCTGCCGACACTGCCCGTACAGGTCCTGCGGTATGTGGAGAACTCTGCCGATGCAGCGGTCGCAGCATTGTCCGTCATCCTCATCCTGATCTCGCTCGCCGTAGTGGTTGTGGTGGAGCGCGTCATGGGGCTCCGCAAGGCCCTGCGTTAGCGGAACCGGATAGGCGTCGGTCATAACTGGGGCCTATCCCGTGACACCGATTACGTCTTTGTGTGGGGCAGCGCACGGTGCCACCCTTGAATAGGGCGGGACTGCAGCAGTTGGCCCAATGTTTTTTTCGGCCCCTACGGGGCATTCCAGCTCAGTACACAATGAAGGGAAGGCACACACTATGGGTCGCACAGTTGATCTTGTGGCAGATCTCGGTGAAGGCTTCGGTGCCTACTCCCTGGGTGATGACAGCGCACTTCTTGAAATCGTCTCCAGCGCCAACATCGCTTGCGGATTCCACGCCGGAGACCCCGATATCATGGCCCGCACGGTAGCGGAATGCGTCCGCCGGGGTGTCAGCATCGGGGCACACCCGAGCTTCCCCGATCTCCGGGGCTTTGGACGGCGCACCATGGACCTTACTGCCGATGAGGTCCGCAATGATGTCCTCTATCAGCTCGGGGCCCTATCGGCCTTCGCCGGCTACCACGGCACCCGCGTTTCCCATATCGCCCCCCACGGGCGGTTGGGGAACCTCGTCGCCACACGTCCTGACTACGCCGCGGCCGTCGCCGATGCCGTTCACCGCGTCCGTCCGGACCTGATCGTCCTGGCCCAGGATGGTGAGCTTTCCCAGGCGGCGGCAAGCCGTGGGCTGCCGGTGGGCATTGTCGGCATCGCCGACCGCGCCTACGAAGACGACGGAACCCTGGTGCCCCGCAGCCAGCCTGGGGCCGTCATCCACGACCCGGCAACAATCATCGACCGCACCATCCGGATGGTGTGCGAGGGCGTCATCGAATCTGCATCCGGCCTGAAGCTTCCCGTCGTAGCGGACACCATCCTGCTCCACGGGGACAACCCCGGCGCCGTGGACCTGGCCCGCCTCATCCGCAAGGAGCTGACCGCCGCCGGCGTCACCATTGCCCCGCTGGCCCAGGTTCTGGCAGCCAAAGCGGAAGCGGCCTGAGATGCCTGACACCCCAACACCCATCGAGGTACACGAGTCAGGCGACGCCGCCGTTCGCGTCGTCGCAACATCCCTTGACCGTGAACGGAACTGGGCAGCGGTCCATGCGCTCGCGGGATGGTTTGAGATGGCCGACGTCGACGGCGTCCACTGCGCGGTTCCCACCTATGATTCGGTATTGGTCGAATTCGATCCCTATGTCACTTCTGCGCGCCAGATCCGGGCCTTCGTCCTCCTGGGCATGCGCCAGCTCGATTTTGTTGGCGCACCCGCCCGTATGCCCCGGCGCTTCGACGTCCCGGTGGTCTACGGCGGCGAATACGGACCGGACCTCCAGAAGGTTGCGGACCACGAGGGCCTGCCCGTCTCAGAGATCATTGCCCTGCACACCGCCAAGTCATATATCATCCGATGCCTCGGCGCTCCGGCAGGGTCCCCCATGATGGACGGTCCGGAATTCCCACTGCCCGTACCACGGCTTAAGGACCCCCGGCTTTCCGTGCCGGCGGGCGCGGTCTCCGTCGCAGGCCGTCAGGCAGTGATCGCCCCCGCGGTGGCTCCCGGCGGGTGGTGTGTCATCGGACAGACGCCATTGACAGTGCTGAACCCTGACAAACAACCGCTCGTCCCTTACCTGCCCGGAGACCTGCTCCGGTTCCACGAGATCACCGCCGCCGATTTCGAGCGCTACGCGGGCCTTGAACTGGAGGCGTCGAAATGAGCGGGACCCTGACCATCCTGCAAGCGGGCCATTCCGTCGTGACGGACCTGGGCCGGTTCAAGGGGCCGCGGTACGGGCTCCCCGTGAACGGGGCGTTGGACCAATTTTCGGCACGGGCCGCCAACATCCTGGCCGGGAACAAGGACAATGATCCGCTGCTCGAAGTCACGGCGCTGGACTTCCGGATGCGCGCGGACACGGATTTGCTCATCGCCGTGACCGGGGCGCCCGTAACCCTGACTGTAGGCGGACGCGAGTGCCCCCAGTGGGAACCAGTTTCTGTCCTGGCAGGGGAAACCGTGGCCCTGCGCAGCATGAACACCGGGCTGCGTGCCTACATCGCCGTGCATGGCGCGTTGGACGCCCCGATGCTGCTGGGCAGCTGCGCACCGGACACCGTCGTTGGATTCGGCCTGAAACTCACCGACGGAACCACTCTCGGGGCCCGGGAGACTGTGCCGCCCATCAGGCAACCGTACTTCGACCTTCCTCTGTTCCGGCTGGGACTTTCCCGACCCGGCGTCAGTGCCCACCCGGTCATCGACGTAACAGACGGACCGGACATCGCCGAATTCGGTGACACCGCGGAGCTCCTATTCAAGACGAGCTACACCGTCAGTGGCCGGAGCAACCACATCGGCCTGCGCCTCGGTGGGGCGCTGCCGGAACGGCAATCGAGGGCCGAAGTACTCTCCAGGGGCGTCCCTGTCGGAGCCATTGAGGTCCCGTCCCGGGAAGAACTCCTGGTACTCCACCGCGGACGGGGAGTGACTGCCGGCTACCCGGTTCTTGGCGTGGTCACCAGCCGCTCGCTGGACGTCCTCGCGCAGGCAAGGCCCGGGAACATCATCAGGTTCCGCAATACAACGGTGGCCGAGGCCACTGGGCGGCACCGTGCCGCCATGCGTGAGCTTGAAGCGCTGCGCACGTCAGTAAATACAGTCTTTGGCCTGCTCGGCGTCGGGGCGCCGGCAAGCTGGCGGGACCTCATGCCGGCCTCGGGAAGCTGAGTTCAGTCATGTCCGGCCTTAGTCACCAGAAACAAGTAAGGATCAAGATGTCAACGTCAACCCAAGCGGCCAAACCGCAGAACGATCGCCTGGATGCCAGGCAGACCCGCAAAGTTGTGACCGCCGGCTGCGTCGGCATTTTCGTGGAGCTCTACGACAACGGCATCTTCGCCTTTATGGCCGGAACCTTGGCATTGGTCTTCCTGGCTCCCGGCAATCCGGACAACGCCCTGCTGTTCGTCTTCGCCGGCTACGCCGTGTCCTTCTTCGTTCGCCCCCTCGGCGCCGTGGTCTGTGGCTACCTCGGAGACCGCATCGGACGGCAAAAGCTGCTGGTCTTCGTCATCCTGTTGATCAGCGTGGCCACGGCGGGCATCGGCTTGCTGCCGGCCTACTCCGCCATCGGCATTGCGGCACCGATCCTCCTGGTCCTGCTCCGCATGCTGCAGGGATTCTCCGTAGGTGGCGAAGCCGCCGGTGCCATGACCTTCCTCGCCGAGCACGCCCCGGAAGGCAAGCGCGGCATCATCACCTCCTACGCCCAGATTGCCTCGTTCGCAGCCCTGCTCACCGGTACGCTTGTCGCATTTTCCATGTCACCCTGGCTCACCCAGGCAGCCATCGACGGCGGCGGCTTCGGCTCGTTCGCCTGGCGCATCCCGTTCCTGGTTGCCATCCCGATGGGCGTCATCGGCTGGTACATCCGCAAGGCCATCGCGGACACCCCCAACTTTGTAAAGCTCAAGGAAGAAGGCGGGCTGTCCAAGAACCCTCTGAAGGAAGCCTTCGCCTCGGCCGAACACCGCCGCGCCATGCTGCTGGCCCTGTTCATCCCGCTCATGAACGGCTCCGGCTACTACGTCCTGTTCTCCTACATGCCCACGTTCCTCAAGGGCAAGCAGCTCAACTTCACCATCGGCGACGCGCTCCTGGTCACCGCCTGCAGCCTGGTGGTCATCTGCATCGCCATCCCGTTCATGGGCGCGCTGTCGGACCGCGTCGGCCGCAAGAAGGTCATCGCCGGGTCCGCCATCGCCATGGCTATCCTCGGCATCCCCGCTTACGCCCTCATAGCTACGGGCGAGATGCTCCTGGCCATCCTGGGCGCCTGCATCATGGCTGTGGTGTTCGCCGGCCACACTGCAGTGATCCACATCCTGATCGTTGAACTGTTCCCCACCCGGGTGCGGTACTCCGCCTACGGCCTGGGCTACAACATCTCCTCGGCACTCTTCGGCGGCACCGCGCCGCTGCTGATGACCTGGCTGATTTCCTCCACGGGCAACATCTACATGCCCGCCTTCTACGCCGTCATCACCGCGCTGGGCACCCTGGCCGCCGTCAGCACGGTCAAGGACAGGGCGCACCTTCCCCTCCGGGATGCCTGACACCAAGTTGTGAGCCGGGGAGCACGTCCCCAGCCCCGAAACCCTCCTAATCTTCACCCAACCACCCTCATTGGAGACTTCCATGCCTTTTTCTGACTACTCAACAGCCCTGGTAACCGGCGCCTCCACCGGAATGGGTGCCGCCATCGCTGAGCGGCTGGCAAAGCGCGGACTCCAAGTACACGCCTTCGCCCGCAATGAAGAACGCCTGAAAGAACTGGCGGACCGCACCGGAGCCATCCCGCACGCCGTCGACCTTACGGACACTGCTGCGCTGACCACAGCGGTGGACGGCCTCAACGTGGACGTACTCGTCAACTGCGCCGGCGTTTCCCGGCCCGGAAATATCCTCGACTCGACGGAAGAGGATATCGACGAGTTGGTGGACGTCAACCTGCGCTCTCTCCTGCAGCTGACGCGCCTGGTCCTTCCCGGCATGGTGGAGCGGGACAACGGCCACGTGATCAACATCAGCTCCATCGCCGGCGTCTACAACTTCTACGGACACACCGTCTATCACGCCACTAAGGCCGCGGTGCACCAGATCTCCCGCCAGCTCCGCAACGACACCGTGGGCAAACGCATCCGTGTCACAGAGGTCTGCCCCGGCCGGGTAGAAACGGAAATCTTCGGCCGCAACATGGGCGGCAGCCCCGAGGCCATGGAAGAGGCCTGGAAGACCTACTACGAAGGCTACGAGTCCCTGACCACGGACGACATCGTCAACGCCGTTGACTACGCGGTGGAGACACCCCGGCACGTAAACGTGGGCATGCTCGAACTCATGCCCACCTTCCAGGTCCCCGGCGGACTCACCTTCGACAGGCGCTAAGCGCCGACGCCGGCCCGCTCACCCCACACCCCAGGATCGATAGGTTTTCCGATGCAAACAGTCCGCACCGTCAGCTTCCCCGACCGGCAGCTCCTCGCCGATCTCTCGCCCCTGCCCGAAGGGCTGCGAGGGGTCGTGTGGGATCTGAAATCGGAGCCCGACGGCGGGACGCTCAGTGAGATCGACGGCGTCATCCTCCCGTATATCGACGCCTCCGCCGTGCTCGGCTCGCTCGGCCAGGTTCCGGCTCTGAAATACGTGCAGACCCAGTCCACGGGGTACGACGGGGTTATTGAGGCGGCCGGGCCGGCCGCAGGTGTGGCCAGCGCCTCCGGTGTCCACGCCGCCGCCACCGCGGAACTGGCCGTGGGACTGATCCTGGCGAAGCTGCGCGGGATCGACCAGGCGGTCCGCGATTCGCAGCACGGCCTCTGGCGGCCGGAACGCCGCCGGTCCTTGGCGGACCGGCGCGTGCTGCTGCTGGGAGTCGGCGGGATCGGCCACGAAATCGCCCGCCGCCTGGAGCCCTTCGAGGTCACCGTCACGCGGGTGGGGAGTTCGGCCCGCACCGACGAGCTTGGCCAGGTGCATGCCTCGTCCGAACTGACCGAGCTTGCAGCGACGCACGACATCCTGGTCTCGGTGCTGCCGCTGAATGAGAACACGCACCAGTTGGTCGGTGAAGAGGTTCTCGCTGCCCTGCCTGACGATGCCCTAGTGGTGAATGTGGGCCGCGGCTCCGTGGTGGACACGGCTGCCCTGACCAAGGAAGTCCTGTCCGGTCGCCTGCAGTGCGCCCTCGACGTCCTTGATCCGGAGCCGCTGCCGCAAGACCACCCGCTGTGGTCCACCCCCAACGCCCTGATCACCCCGCACGTGGGCGGCAACGCTTCCGCCTTCCAGCCCAGGATCCTGAAGCTGCTGCGGAAGCAGCTCGAAGCCCTCGCCGCCGGTGAAGCCCCGGCCAACCTCGTGCAGGCAGGCCCCTTCTCATGAGTTCTTTGTTTGATTTGTCGGGGCGGGTTGCTTTGGTGACGGGTTCGAGCCGGGGGATTGGTAATGCGCTGGCCCGGGCGTTGGCCGACGCC
>NZ_JBBCBT010000027.1:0-29550 GCF_037203985.1 Pseudarthrobacter sp. CCNWLW217 | reverse complement strand
AAGCAGGTCACCCAGGGACGTGTTATCCGCCTTCGCATGCGCCGCTGACGCAGGAGTCTCCGGCATCTGGCTGCTCATCACGGCCTGCCAGTCTGGCCGTCCGTGGAACGGTCCTTAGTGCGGGGGTCGTTGCCCATGGGGTCATCGGCAAGGTCCCGATCCCGGAGGGGATCGTCGGCGAGCTGGTTGCCTGACCACGGCTCTTCCACGAGTTGCGGGCTGTCCAGCGGGCTGGCCGTTGTGGAGGCACCGGGATAGCTGTGGCCGGCCGGGCTGTATTGTCCGGCTGTACCGGGAGCCCCGCCGTCGAGCCCTGCCGTTGTGGTGGCCGGTCCGGGAACCTGGACCGGTGGCGGCGGAACTGCACCGCCGGACGGGGTGTAGCCACCCGGGCCGCCGCTGTAGCTTTCGGCGCCGTACTGGCTGCCGTAGGGGCTGGGTGAGCCGTTTGCCCCCGAGCTGTATTCACCGGTGCCGTAGCCGCCGGTGCTGCGTGCCGGCGTCGTGCCTGACTCCGGTGCGCCAGCACTCAGGCTGCGCGTGAGCCTGCCTGCGAGGACTCCGGCGCCTGCTGCAAGAAGCAGGAAAGTGCCGGGACGCTGCCGGGCGAAGGATTTGACTTCGTTCAGGAGTGATCCCGGATCCCTGCCGTCCAGCCATGACGCCATGGACGTGGAGCGTTCAGCAACCTGGCGGACCAGATCGCTGGCGACTCCCGGCTGGTCTGAGGCCCGCGCCATGGCATGCAGTTCATCCGAGATGGAACGGAGTCCATCGGCGACTTTCTGCTGCTGGGTCCCGGCCTGCTGGGTGAGGTCGGAGCGGGCCTGGTAGAGGAGGTCCTTGGCGTTGGATTTGACCTCGGAGGCCACGTTGGCGGCCTCAGCCTTTGCCGTCTCAGCCACGTTCTGCGCAGAGTCTTTCGCGGTGCGGGCGACGTCACTCGCCTCGTCCTTCACAGCATCCTTGCGGGACGTTCCGGCGGCATCGCCAGAGGCGGGATAGGCGTTGCCCGTTGGGGGAGTGGGCTGCGCAGCGGATGGGAAGGTGGTGGCGCTCCGCTCTCCAGTGCTCATTGGATTGGCCGGGGGGACGGTGTTGGTTGTGTCCTCGGGCCATTGGTTCTCTGTCATCTTTTGCTCTCTCTTTCCAAGAAGGCCGGTTGTTGATCAAGAACCAGCGATACTGGCCGTAAAATAGTAAGCATGATTACTAACATAAGGTAAGTACCCTTGGTAATTAAGTTTTATGCATGTTCCGGCAACCCTGTCTGACGAGGTATCCGCCGGGGCTGAGGTAACTACGTAGGAAGAGGTGGGTGGCGGTGGAACCATGGGTTTGGGTGGTCATTGCAATCGTTGTGGTGGTGCTTGTTGTGCTAGTTCTGGTCACGGGGCAGCGCCGCAAGGCAATCCAGCAAAAACGGGACGAATCGCACCGTGAAAAGGCGGCAGAGATCCGTCGCAAGGCCGAGGACATTGAACTGGACGCCCGCGAAAACGAGGCCCGGGCTACGCGTGCCAGGGCCGACGCCGAGCAGGCCCAGGTGGAAGCGGCAAGGCTGCGCCAGGAAGCGGAGAAGCGGGCCGCTGACGCACAATCCCTCCGGAATGACGTGGCAGATCACACGCGCAAGGCCGACGCCGTCGACCCTGACGTTGATACGCGCATGGCCGGTGAGGCACCAAGGAATGACGCCCGCGCTGCCGATTCTCGCCCCGCCGACGCGCGCGCTGATGATGCGCGCACGGCGGCTCCCCGCACCGGCGACGCCCGGACCGACGTGGCTGGCGCCGACGCGGCCCGTAGGGAGGAAATCCGCAGGGACGAGGCAAACGCAGACCGCGAAAATCCGCGTTCGGGGATCTAGTTCCGGGTAGCTAGTCCCGTGGCTTCAGTGCGGGGGAGGGAGCAACTCCCTCCCCCGTTGCCATGCCGTCCAGCACTTGCGCGATCGCGTCGACAGAAGAGGTCTTGGGCTCCCAATCGAGCAGCCGGCGCGCCCGTCCGGTGTCCATGACCGGGGCGCCGGAGGCCATATCAATCCATCCTGCGTCCGTGGGCTGGATTCGAAGCTTCCAGGTCAGCGCGGCCACGCCATGGAGCAGGGACATGGGGATGGGCAGGATCCTGCGCGCGTGCACCAGCCTGGCCAATTCCTGCGGCGTGACGACGGGTTCGGCGGCGATGTTGAAGGCCCCGGACTCGCGTCGGTCCAGCACGCGCCAATACGCCTCAGCGACGTCGTCTGCATGGACGGCCTGGAAGATCAGGTCGTCCGGGGCCGGCAGGATGGGAACCTTCAACCGCCGCGGAAGCAGCCGCGGAATCAGCGGACCCAGGAAATAGCCACCGATCTGGCTGCCGGCGTTCCGCTGGAAAGTGAGGCCGGGCCGAAGCCGGGCCACCTTGATCCCGGGATGTACGGCCTCAAACTGATCAAGCAGGCGCTCCTGTTCGGCCTTATGCCTGCTGTAGTGCGAACCTGGTATCCCGGTGGCAGGCCACGACTCGTCCGTCCTGCGGTCTTTGGGAGCCTTGCTGTAGGCGCCCACCGATGAGGCACATACGATCTGCCCCACGCCTGCCTGTCCGGCGGCCTCCAGGACATGGGCCGTCCCGGTGACGTTTGTCCGGTGCAACTGCTCCAAGTCCCGGTTTGGCTGGATTTGCCAGGCCAGGTGAACCACCGCATCCACACCCGCCAGTGCTGTGCGAAGCAGCGGAAGATCGGCATCCACGCCGATGTCGAGAGTGTGCCACTCCACGCCCCTGTAGGGTGCCCGTGCGGTGTTGGGAAGCCTGCGGCTGATGCCGACGAGTTCCAGTGTTCCGGGCTTTGTTTCCAGTTGGCCTTGGAGATTCCGCAGGAGCGCGGTCCCCACATTGCCGCTGGCTCCGGTGACGGCAATTCGCATCGAGAGTTCTCCCTTCGTGTGGATGGCTGGCTCGGCCTGCACATCGAGCCTATATCCGGAAGCATTGTTTAATAAGCAGCCTTATGATTTCCTACTTCTAAGTCTTGCCGCAGGCTTTCGGACCCAGACCGAGGGAACCCACGACAATGCCCGATTTTCTCAACGCAGTTGCCTTGGAACAACCCGTTTTTCCGCCGCCACCAGTGCAGCGAAGCCCGCAAGGGGCAACATCGAAGGGCGGACAACTCCGTGAGACCTTCGAAAACGACCTCGTCGTGAAGTACCTGGACCTCGCGGAGGCGCTGGCCGCCCGCTTCGATGCCAGGGGCCGGGAGCGTGCCGACCTGAACCAGGTTGCGTACCTAGGCCTGGTCAAAGCAGCGAGGGGTTTCGACCAGGCCAAAGGCGACAGCTTCCCGGCGTACGCTGCCCCCACCATCAGCGGCGAGCTGAAACGGTACCTCCGCGACCGCAGCTGGGTGGTTCGGCCGCCACGCCACATCCAGGACCTCCGGACGCGCCTATACCGCGTGGAGCCCGACCTCGCCCAGTCGCTCGGCCGGACACCCAGCATCCCCGAACTCGCGGAGGAACTCGGGGCGGAACCCAGCGACGTACTGGAAGCGATCTGTGCCTCGTCCAGCATGCACCCGGACTCACTCGACGCCGTCAACCCGCACAACGATTCACAGCCGATCGCTGAAATCCTGGCTACTTCGGACGCGCCGCTTGAGCGTCTGGAGGAACTGGCCTGCCTGCGGGAGGCCATGGCCGATCTTGATGCTGCGGACCGCGAATTGCTGTACCGGCGGTACTTCTGCGAAGAGACCCAGGTCCAACTGGGGGAGCGGCTTGGGATGTCCCAGATGCAGGTGTCCCGTCGGCTTGCCCGTGTCCTGGTGGCGCTGCAGAGAAGGTTGCAGGAAAGCAGCTATGTGGATTCGAGCCTTTCCGCCGCTGCCAGCACGTCACCGGCGGAGACAGCGAGGAGGGCGGGATCCGGACGGTCAGCGAAAGGGTCTCCACGCCGCAGTTCCGCGCGGGTCAAAACCACGTGAGGCCCCGAAGGCGGCCCCCACCGTTCTGGTCCTACCGGCCCGAAAAGCACAATCGAGGGCCGTGCGTAGGCGGATGCCAGGTGGGCAGCGCCGGTGTCGGCCGAAATCACCAGCCGCGCGCCGGCCACGCAGGCGGCAAAAGCCGGCAGGTCCAGGCCGCCTGCCACAACAGCAGTTTCGGGAAGCCCCGCCAGCCGGCAGACCTCAAGTGCCCGCTCCCGCTCTGGCGCACTGCCGGTAAGCACCACCTGATGGCCGCCTGCTGATAAATGCCTGGCCACCTGGGCGAACCGGTCCGCCGGCCAAAGCCTGCTTGCAAAGGCGGCTCCCACGTGGATCACCGTGGCACCTGGAAAGCTGGTCGGCACAGGCGGCGGAAGCAGTCCGCATTCCAGGGGGTTGGCGGCGATTCCATGCCATTGCAGCAGGCGCGTCCAGCGCTCCCGCTCATGCATGTCCTCGATCCATTCGGGTCCGTCGCCGTAGGGTCCCCTGTGCTGCAGGACCGTCCGGGCGCCGAGGGCGTGCACCACTTCGCTGCTCTGCGGACCTTTGCCATGAAGGTTCACGGCGACGTCCACATCGCCGGCTTTGAAGGGAAGGGGGGCCTCCAAGCTGGCCATCGGGAGAAGCTCGAATCCGCCCACCAGCCCGACGGCGCCGGCGAGCCACTCCGGGGCCGCGTACAGCAGGCGATGCTCCGGGAAAGCCTTACGCAAGGCATGCAGGGCGGGCACGGCCACGAGGAGATCACCCAGGGCGAGTGCGCGCAGCACCAGCAGCTGCGGCCGGCCGCCAGGTGCCGCCGTCGGAATGGCCATTGCTCCACCTCCCCTGCAGCACCCGCGGCGCTGCCGTGTCACAGGAGTCTAGCCCCGCGGAAAGGACGTTGGCCCTTGAGATTGGCTTTGGCTGTTTAGGAGCTTGGGCCGGGGGGAACTAGGTGGGTATGGGAAGCTCCGAAACTCCGCAGATCCGGGCTGTCCTCTTCGACAGGGACGGCACGCTGGTGGTCGATGTGCCCTACAACGGCGAGCCGGCCCTGGTCCGGCCGATGCCGGATGCCAAGGCCGTCCTCGATTCCGTCCGCCGGAAGGGCTTGTCCACGGGGGTGGTCAGCAACCAGTCCGGCCTGGGCCGGGGGCTGCTGGTACAGGCGCAGGTGGATCAGGTCAACGCCAGGGTGGAGCAGCTCTTGGGGCCTTTCGACGTCTGGGAGATCTGCCCACATATGGACGGTGACGGTTGCGGCTGCCGCAAGCCAGCTCCCGGAATGGTGTACAGCGCTTGCCGGAAACTGGGCCTGGAAACGTCCGAGGTAGCGCTGATCGGGGACATCGGCGCAGACGTCGAGGCTGCCGAAGCCGCCGGTGCCGTGGGTGTGCTGGTTCCCACTCCGCTGACCCGCCCGGAAGAAGTATCCCGCGCGCGGCTGGTGGCACCGGACTTGGCCGGAGCAGTCCGCCTGCTGCTGGAGCTGGCCTGATGGCACGGGTCCTGGTGGCACGCCTGGACAGTGCCGGTGACGTCCTGCTCGCGGGGCCGGCTGTGCGCGCCGTGGCCCATGGGCCGCAGCGAGGGAGCTGGCAGCCTGGCGGGGGACAGCCCAATGACGTGGTGATGCTGTGCGGACGCCAGGGTGAAGCGGCAGCGTCCCTGCTGCCCGGGGTCACTGAGATCTACACGTGGGACAGCCCCTGGATCATGAATCCGGCTCCCGCCATGACGGGGCCGCATGCTGAACGCCTGATCAACTACGTCAAGGATTCCAGGATCAGCCACGCCGTGATCCTGACGTCTTTCCACCAGTCTCCGCTGCCGCTGGCCCTGTTGCTGCGGCTGGGCGGCGTGAAGCACATCACCGGTGCATCAACCGACTATGCGGGCTCGCTCCTGGATGTCAGGCTCCGGCCCGGCGAGGATTTCCCGGAGGAACAACCGGAGGCGGAACGGGCCCTGGGCATCGCCCGCGCCGCCGGCCATCGGCTCCCGGCCGGGGACGATGGGAAGCTGCGGGTGAAAGCACCGCCGGACGTCTCGGACCTGGTGGGGGAGGGCCGCTACGTGGTGGTGCACCCCGGCGCCGCCGTCCCCGCCAGGGCCTGGCCTCCCCTCCACCACGCCGCCGCCGTCGAACTTTTGGAAGGCGCAGGACACCGTGTTGTGGTGACCGGCGGCCCCTCCGAAACGTCACTGACCGCTACCGTCGCCGGCCCTTCTGCCCTTGACCTGGGTGGCCGCACGGACCTGCCAACGCTCGCCGGCGTCCTGGCCGGGGCGGACGCCGTGGTCACGGGCAACACCGGGCCGGCGCACCTCGCGGCAGCCGTGGGTACGCCCGTGGCCTGCCTCTTCGCCCCCGTAGTTCCGGCCGTGCAATGGGCCCCGTATGGCGTCCCGCTGGAGCTTTTGGGCGATCAGGACGCGCCCTGCCGGCTCACGCGGGCGCGGGTCTGCCCGGTGCCTGGCCACCCGTGCTTGAGTTCGGTCTCACCCGAGGACGTTGTCCAGGCAGTGGAGCGGCTGATCGGCGGAGTTTCGTCCTTCAGCACGCACCTCAGTACCCGCAGAAAGGCGCGAAGCTGATGAGGATCCTTCTGTGGCATGTGCACGGGTCCTGGACCGACGCTTTTGTCCGCGGCCGCCACGAGTACCTGTTGCCGGTCCTCCCGGAGGGCGGGCCGTGGGGGCTGGGACGCGCGGGCAGGGACTGGCCCGATTCCGTGCGGGAGGTAACGTTGGCGGACCTTGACGCCGATGGTGTGGACGCCGTCGTGCTTCAAAGGCCCGGGGAAGTCGCCGAGGTTGCCAGGGCCCTGGCACGGCGTCCGGGGGTTGGGCTGCCGGCCGTCTACGTGGAGCACAACACCCCTAAGGGCGATTTCCCGTTCACCCGGCATCCGCTCGCCGATCAGGGTGATATTGCCGTGGTTCACGTCACTCATTTCAACAGGCTGGCGTGGGACAGCGGCCGCGCTCCCACAGTGGTCATCGAACATGGCATCCCGGATCCCGGGGTCCTCTACACCGGCGAGCTTCCGGAGCTCGGAGTGGTGGTCAACGAACCGGTCCGGCGGGGCCGGGTGACAGGGACGGACCTGCTTCCGGCTTTCGCCGCGGTGGCTCCGCTGCAGGTGTTCGGCATGGAAACGGAAGGCCTGGGCGGCGCCATCGGCGTTGAGGACTCCCGGCTGACTGCCCGCGGGGACCTCCGGACCCGTGACCTGCACCGCGAACTGGCCCGCTGCCGGGTCTACCTGCACCCCATGCGGTGGACGTCCCTGGGCCTGTCACTTTTGGAGGCCATGCACCTGGGCATGCCAGTCCTGGCCCTGGCGGCCACCGAGGCGCCGCGCGCGGTGCCGCCGGAAGCCGGCGCGGTGTCCGCCGACGTCGGCGAACTGCTCTGCTGCGCCCGCCGCCTGATCGCCGACCCGGAAGAAGCGCGACGGCGGGGCCTCGCCGCCCGGGAGGCGGCGCTGGAACGCTATGGCCTCACCAAGTTTCTGAACCGCTGGGATGAGGTCCTCGCGGACCTGCGCACCCCGGCCGCCGCGAACGGAAAGCGGCACCCCCACACCACACGTCTGGACGAGCAGATCCTTATTCCGGCGCGAGAGAGGAACACCCCATGAAGATCTCGATGGTTTCCGAACACGCCAGCCCGCTGGCCGCACTGGGCGGGGTGGACGCCGGCGGGCAGAACGTCCACGTCGCCGCGCTGTCAGAGGCCCTTGCCCGGCGCGGCCACAGCGTGACCGTGTACACGCGGCGGGACGCGGACGACCTGCCGGCGAGGGTGCAGGCAGGGCCCCGGCTGGAAGTGGTGCATGTGGAGGCCGGGCCCCCCTGCCATGTGCCCAAAGATGAGCTGCTTCCGTTCATGGACGACCTCGCGGCGGGCATGGCCAAGGACTGGGGCCGGCTGCCGCCGGACGTGGTGCATGGGCACTTCTGGATGTCAGGGCTCGCGGCCCTCGAAGCGGTCGGGCGGATCGGCGGACAGGACTCGGCAGAACGGGATACTTCTCCACGGGATACTTCCGGTCGGGCTGCCAGAAGGGATGATGCCGAGTACCGGATTCCGGTCGTCCAGACCTTCCACGCGCTCGGAACCGTCAAACGCAGGCATCAAGGCAGCGAGGACACCAGCCCGCCGCAGCGTCGCTGGCTGGAACCCTCAGTGGGCCGGTCCGCGGACAGGATCATTGCCACCTGCTCCGACGAAGTGTTCGAACTCAAAGCAATGGGAATCGACACCGGAAAAGTGTCCATCGCCCCGTGCGGGGTGGACCTGGGGCTCTTTTCCGCGGACGGTCCGCCCGCTCCGAGGCCCAGGACCCACCGGATCCTCTCGGTTGGCCGGCTGGTACCCCGCAAGGGCGTGGACCTGGTGATCCGTGCGCTCCCGCAGCTGGCCGAGGCGGGATTCGACGACGTCGAACTCCTCATCGTTGGCGGCGGCGCCGAGCCCGGGGTACTTCATGCCGATCCGGAAGTGCGGCGCCTCCTGGACCTCGCCGAAGGGCTGGGCGTTGCGCACCAAGTGACCTTGCGTGGTCAGGTGCCGCGCGGCGACATGCCCGGAATCTTCCGCAGCGCCGACGCCGTCGTGTGCACGCCCTGGTACGAACCGTTCGGCATCGTTCCATTGGAAGCCATGGCGTGCGGAGTGCCGGTGGTGGCGGCTGCAGTGGGCGGGCTGCAGGACACCGTCCTCGATCACGGTACCGGACTGCATGTACCGCCCCGGGATCCGGAGGCCATCGCCGCTGCGGTGGCCATCCTGTTGGCAAACCCCGGTCTCCGCGCAGAAATGGGGGCTGCCGGGCAGGTCCGTGCACGGACCCGGTATTCCTGGGACCGGGTTGCCGCGGAAACTGAGAAGGCCTACCAGCTGGCCATGGCGGAGCTGCCTGCAACCCTGGGAATGGAAGGGGCAGCGCTGTGACCGCCGAATGGTCCATCCGCGAAGCCGACATTCAGGCCCTCGCCTTTCCAGCCGCTTTGCCGGGACTGGAAGTGCTGGAGGTGGAGGCAGCGGACACGGAGTCCGCGGACGCTGAATCGCTGCACACGGTGCAAGCGCACCTGGACAACGTGGTTCCGGCACTGGAATCGCTCCGAGCCCAATCCGGCCGTCTCGCGGCCTGGGGCGTGGAGCTGGCGCAGCGCCTCCTCTGCGGCCAGCGGCTCCTGGCGGCCGGAAACGGCGGTTCGGCCGCCGAGGCCCAGCATCTGACCGCTGAACTGGTGGGCAGGTTCGACGGCGAACGCGCCCCGTTCTCGGCCATCTCGCTGCACGCCGAAAGCTCGGCGCTGACTGCCCTCGCCAACGATTACGGCTACGAACACGTGTTCGCCAGGCAGGTCCGCGCCCACGGCCGTTCCGGGGACGTCCTGCTGCTGCTTTCCACCAGCGGCCAAAGCCCCAACCTGCTGCGCGCCGTGGAAGCGGCCGCCCGCCTCAATGTCACCACGTGGGCGCTGACCGGCCCGGGGCCAAATCCCCTGGCCGACGCCTGCGATGAGGCAGTGACGATCGATGCCCTCAACGCCAACGCGCAGGAGGGCCACCTGATTGCACTGCACGCCATCTGCCGGGCATTTGACCTGGAGGTGCGCCGGCGGAGTACGGGTCTCCAGGAGGGACGAACGGAAGCGGAGTGGGGTGTTGAACCATGAGGATCGTGGTGGTGGGGGACGTGCTCCTCGACGTTGACCTGTCCGGCGATGCCACCCGGCTGAGCCCGGACGCTCCCGTGCCGGTGGTTGATGTCACCGGCGTGAAGCGGCGGGCGGGAGGAGCCGGTCTGGTGGCCCGGATGCTGGCGGGCGACGGTTGGCCGGTCACCCTTGTCACGGTGCTGGCGGATGACGACGCCGGGCGCCAGTTGGAGGCGGCGCTCGCGGGCGTGCGCCTGGCGGCCGGTCCCAGCAGCTTCCCGACGCCGGTCAAGACGCGTGTCCGGGCAGGAACACATCCCGTGGTCCGGTTCGACCAGGGCTGTGGGAGGGTCCCGGTGCCGGACGTGACGCCCGCCATGCTGCGGGCCGTGGAAAAGGCCAGCGCCATCATTGTCGCTGACTACGGCCGTGGCTTGGCGGCCAACCCGCAGCTCCGGGAGCTTCTGGCGAGGCTGGCCGAGGATGTGCCCATAGTGTGGGATCCGCACCCCGCGGGCGCCGCTCCCGTGCCGGGGGTCGCCGTCGTCACTCCCAACCTTGCTGAAGCCCACAAAGCGGCTGGGAGCCCCGGCGACGGGTTCGCCGGAGCCGCCTCCGCCGATGGGGCGGCCAAGGTGGCGGGCATACTGCTGGACCAGTGGGGCAGCCGCGCTGTCCTGGTCACCACGGGCGAGCACGGGGCAACACTGCTGCGGCAGCGTGACCGCGTCCCGCGTCCCGTCCCGGCACCCCGGGTGGAGCCGGCAGATCCCTGTGGGGCAGGGGACCGGCTGGCCGCAAGCCTGGCAGTGCACCTTCTGGCTGGCCGGGACCTGGAGGACTCCGCCGTTCTCGCCGTCCATGAAGCCGCGGATTTCCTTGCTGCCGGGGGAGTGGCGTCCTTGCCGGAGCCGGCAGGACCGGCCAAACGCAGGCACCGCACCACCGAACCACTGCTCCTGGCCCGCAGCGTACGGGAGAACGGCGGCAAAGTGGTGGCCACTGGCGGCTGCTTCGACCTGTTGCACGCCGGGCACGTCAGATCGCTGACGGCCGCCCGTGAACTGGGCGATTGCCTTGTTGTCTGCCTGAATTCGGACGCGTCCGTCCACCGGCTCAAGGGTGAGCAACGGCCCATCATGAACCAACAGGACCGCGCCGAACTGCTGCTGGCCCTGGAATGCGTGGACGCTGTCATGATCTTCGACGAGGACACCCCGGAGGCCGCCCTGGAGCGGCTGCGGCCGGACATCTGGGTGAAGGGCGGCGATTACAAAAATGCCAGGCTGCCGGAGGCCGAACTCGTGGAAAGTTGGGGCGGCCGCTGCGTTACGGTCCCCTACCACCCGGCCCGTTCCACAACGGGCCTGGCCGAAGCCTTGGGCAAGGTCAGCTGAAACTCAACCGAAAGGAACACCATGAACACAGAGACACCCTGGCCTGGCCGCGTCCTGGTCACCGGAGGGGCCTCCGGACTGGGGGCCGCCGTCGTCGACGCCGTCCTGCAGGCGGGCGGAACCCCGGTGGTCCTTGACCGGGACATCAGCACTGTCTCCGCAGTGAAAGCCTTCGAAGTTGACGTCGCAGACCGCCTGGCCGTGGAGCAGGCCGTGCGGGAGGCCGCGGAGTCCCTGGGCGGCCTTGAAGCAGTGGTCACGGCCGCGGGCATCGACCGTTGCGGCAAGCTGGCGGACGTCGACGCCGACGAATGGGAGAAGGTGATCGGCGTCAATTTGCTGGGCACAGTCTCTGTTGTCCGCGCCGCGCTGCCCTACCTGATGGAATCGCGGGGAAGGGTGGTCACCGTGGCCTCCACGCTGGGAAAACGCGCGGTGGCCGACGCCACAGCCTACTGCGCCTCCAAGTTCGGCGTGGTGGGCTTCAGCCACGCGCTCGCCGCTGAAACCGGCGGCCGGATCGGTGTTACCACCATGATCCCCGGCGGCATGAATACGCACTTCTTTGATGACCGGACCGAGCAGTACAAACCACAGGACGACTCCCGGCTCAACAGCCCGGCCAACGTGGCCCAAGCCATCCTGTTTGTGCTCTCCCAACCGCAGGGCTGCGAGGTGCGGGAGATGCTGATCTGCCACGCCGAGGAGGGTTCCTGGCCCTAAGTTCCCAAGAGGCTCCGAACGTCCTGGTAAACCTCGGCCGGCCCGATACCCGCCACGAGGCACTCGTCATGCGGGCAGCGCGGCGCTGTCCAGCCCACCTGCGTCACGTCTGCCGCGCACACGGGGCAGTGCGTTGTCCAGGAGAGTTGGAGCCGGTGCCGGCCGCGGCCCAGGGGAGCGGACGTAAGGGCGTTCCCCGCCCAGTAGATCCCCACTGTGGC
The DNA here is from genome assembly GCF_037203985.1 of Pseudarthrobacter sp. CCNWLW217. Taxonomy (NCBI): domain Bacteria; kingdom Bacillati; phylum Actinomycetota; class Actinomycetes; order Micrococcales; family Micrococcaceae; genus Pseudarthrobacter; species Pseudarthrobacter sp. CCNWLW217. Next base: position 17,566 of record NZ_JBBCBT010000027.1, on the reverse strand, counting down.
TGTACCGAGCGCCTGCGCGAGGTGCCGCGGTCCGCTGTCATTGGCCAGCACCACATCGGCACGGGCCAGCAGCGCGGCCAACTCACCAAGCCCCAGCTTCCCTGCCACGGAGGACACGGAAACCGCAGACGCTGCGGTGCCTGAACCGGTTCCGGCGGAAGGCCCGACGGCGGCAGTCACCACTGCTTCCGCCAGCCCGGTTTCGTTCCGGTCGCCCACCACCAGGACCCGGCAGCCGTCGTCGGACGCTGCCCGGGCAACCGCCCCGAAACTGGACACCGGCCAGCGGCGGCGGGGATCGCTGGCGCCCGGATGGATCACCAGTACGGGAGTACCGGCGGCTGGCAACGCCGCGCCGAGGGTATCAGGCAGCGGTGTCACGAACCTCTCCTGCGGCGCAAGCTGTGCCTCAAGGGCCGCTGGTGCAGCGCCTGCCAGGCCGGCAACTTCCAGGGCGCGCATTGGCTCGTGCTGGTAGTAGGTGTATGGCAGGGTCCGTTCGAGGGGGACCGCATCCGGCGTCGCGGACCCCACCGTGTGCCGGGCCTGCAGCCGCAACAGGAACGGGTTGGAAAACCGTCCCCCGCCATGCAACTGAACCGCCAGGTCGAACTTCCGGGCGCGGGCGTCGAGGAAAAACCGGTCGACGGCGGACGCGTCCTCGGTGCCGGGCCGCACTCCTTCGGCGAAGGGCAGCACCATGACATCGTCCACCGCGCTCTGGACTTCGGCGAGCAGGGATTCGTGCACCGGTGTCCCGAGGAGCGTCACGGTGCAGCCCGGGTACGCCTTCTTCAACGCGGTGACGGCAGGAAGGGCAAACATCAGGTCCCCCAGGCCGCCGCCGCGCAGTACTGCGACCCGCGAGACCCCGGGGAATTTGCCTAGCACCGGCCCGACGCCCCTGGCGGTCTCATCCATGCTGCCCTCCTTCTGTGCCTGTACCTATGCCTGTGCCTGCCGTGCTGCCACCTTACGGACGCCCGGCCCAGCTGGCTAGGGGCCGCAATTCTGCCCTGATTCCACCGTGTAAACATCCGCCCCCGGGGTACGGGACTCCAAGGAGAAGTACGTACGGAGGAGTTCCATGCATACGACCGCCACACCCACAACCACCCCTGACCTGACCCTTGACGGCTCCGGACTGGCTATCAGCGATCCGCGCACCGGGGAGTTCCTGTGGTCCGTCCCTGAGGCCGCGCCCGAAGCAGTGAGTCACGCCGTCGAGGTGGCCGGGACCGCCGCCGGGCCGTGGGCCGGCGTCGCCCCGGCGGAGCGGGGTGCCGCGCTCCGTGCCGCTGCCCGGGCACTCGAGGCCGCCGCGCAGGAACTGGCGGGCCTCAACAGCAGTGAAACCGGACGCCCGCTCGAAGAAGCCCTGGCCGGGATAGCCGCCGGAGTCTCAACCCTGGAGCAATACGCCGAGCTGGGCCCGGTGCACCGCGGACACAGCCTGCTGGGCAGCCGGACCGCCTCGGACTACACGGTGGCCGAGCCCCGCGGCGTTGCCGTTCTCCTCACCCCCTGGAACGATCCCGTAGCGGTAGCGTGCGGCCTGATTGGCGCAGCCTTGGTCACCGGCAACACTGTGGTGCACAAGCCGAGCGAGCGCTGCCCACGCCTCGGTGAAGCCCTCGGGGAAGTGCTGGCGCCGGCCTTTCCGCCGGGCGTCCTGCTGACTGTGTCCGGCGGGGCGGGGGTGGGAGAAGCCCTGACCCGGGCCGCCGTCGACGTCATTGCCCACGTGGGTTCCACTGCATCCGGGGAGCGGATCGCCCACGCAGCCGTCCAGTCCGGAGCCCACGTCCTCCGGGAAAACGGCGGGAACGATCCACTGCTCGTGGACCGGGACGTTGATCCGGCGTGGGCGGCCGAGCAGGCGGCCATCGGCGCCTTCAGCAACAGCGGACAGATCTGCACATCGGTGGAACGGATCTACGTCCATGAGGCCATCGCGTCCGAATTCTGCGCTGCGCTGGAAGCCGAAGCGGCGCTCCGCAACAGCAACGGGACCGTGGCTCCATTGGTGGATACCAGGCTGCGTGGCACCGTCCACGCCCAGGTGTCCGAGGCACTGGAGCAGGGAGCCCACGCCGTGGAAGGCGGATCAATTCCGGACGGGCCCGGTGCCTTTTACCCGGCGACTGTCCTGCTCGGCTGCACCGACAGCATGCAGGTGATGACGGAGGAAACCTTTGGCCCTGTGGCTGCCGTCCAGGTGGTCCCCAGTTTCGACGAAGGGCTGTGGCTCGCGGGCAGCGGCCGTTATGGGCTGGCCGCCACGGTCCTGACCGGGAGTATCGCCCATGTCCAGCAGGCCATTGCCGCTCTTCCGGTGGGCACCGTGAAGATCAACGAGGTGTTTGGCGGGGCGCCGGGTGGTTCGGCCCAGCCCCGGGGCGCCAGCGGCGAGGGTTTTGGCTACGGCCCCGAGCTGCTCGATGAGTTCACCCGGGTGAAAGTGGTGCATGTGGCAGCTCCACCGCCGTTCGCCCTCCAACTGCCCGACGAACCGCTGACGGAGCCCGTGCCGGCCGAGCAGGTACTGGTGGAACGGGGCCTGCGGGAACGGGCGCCATCTGTAGAGGACCAGCGATGAGCCCGTTGCACGCCGACGCCGACGACCTCTCCAGCCAGCGGGGACTCTCCGAATGGCTGCCCCGCCGCCTTGCCGCCGAACGGCCGGCTATCACGGTGATCGGCGACGTGATGCTGGACGGCTGGTGGAGCGGAACCATCGAGCGGCTCTGCCGGGAGGCGCCTGCCCCGGTGGTGGACGTGGCCACCCGCGACTTCGTCCCGGGCGGTGCAGCCAACACCGCCATGAACCTCGCGGCGCTCGGGGCCAGGGTGTCGGTGGCCGGCATCATCGGAACGGACGACGCCGGGACAACGCTTCGGAGGAAGCTTCAGGATGCCGGGATTGACGTCCGGAATCTCCACACGCATCCGGACATGGTCACCACCACGAAGATCCGGATCAGCAGCGGCGGCCAGGTGATGCTGCGGATCGACGACTCAGCCAAAGCCGTCCCGGCCGATGCGCTGGCGGCGCTCGCCGCATCGGTGCGTGCCGCCGGCGGGCACCAGGACGCGGTGATGGTGTGCGATTACGGGACGGGTGTCCTGGCCGGCCCGGTCCGCGAGGCCCTCATTGAGGCGCTGGGCGGGCCCGGACACCACGGCGGGCCTGCGGAACCGAACGGCGCGCATGGAGGCGGCCGGCGAACGGCGGATCCCCGGCCTTTGACGGTGGTGGATGCGCACGATCCCCGTCCCTGGGCACCGTTGCGGCCGGACCTCGCCACGCCTAATGCCCAGGAGGCCAGCCGCCTGCTGGGCGTGCGCCTGCCGGAAGGTCCGGATCGGGTGGCCGCCGTGGCCCGGCACCGCGATGCCTTGTGCGCTGCCACCGGGGCGCGTGCGGTGGTGGTGACGCTGGACCGGGACGGAACGGTACTGTTCCCGGCCGACGGCGGGACTCACCGGACCTGGGCCAGGCCCGCTGCGGAGAAGCAGGCCTCCGGGGCCGGAGACACGTTTGTTGCGGCATTGACCCTGGCCCACTCGGCAGGCCTCCCGCTGACGGCAAGCCTGGACCTTGCCCAGGCCGCTGCGGACGTGGTGGTGCACCAGCCGGGCACGTCGGTGTGCAGCACCGCCCAATTGGGCCGGTACCTGGCGAGCTTCGCGGACACGGCCCTCGGCATCGACGAACTTGCCCTGGAGCTGGAGGCGCACCGGTCCCAGGGCCAGCGGATCGTGCTTACCAACGGCTGCTTCGACGTGCTGCACAAGGGCCACACGCGCTACCTGAACCAGGCCAAACAGCTGGGCGACATCCTGGTGGTGGCCCTGAACAGCGATGCCTCAGTGCGCAGGCTCAAAGGACCGGACCGTCCCATCAACACCGAGGCGGACAGGGCTGCAGTCATTGCCGCGCTCAGTTGCGTGGACTATGTCACGGTCTTTGACACCCCCACGGCCAGCCCGCTGATCCGGCGGCTCAAGCCCGAGGTGTACGCCAAGGGCGGTGACTATACGCCGGACATGCTGGAGGAGGCCAGTGCGGTGGAAGAGTGCGGCGGTCGGGTGGCCATCCTGGACTACGTGGCCGAACGTTCCACCACGGCCGTGGTCAGACGCATCAGGGCAGGCGAGGGAGCCAGGCAAGTCCAGTAGGGACGCCGCTCCTGCGTGCCAGTCAACTAATGTTGAGCCATGACTGAAGCGGCACACGGATAATGGCGAAACGCGGCAAGTCAGGCGGCCGGAACAGCCAGCGTCCGGCAGCGGGAGTCATCGAGGTGCCCAAGGGTACCCGGCCGGAGGGCCCCGTCGAGGGCGTCTATTACATCGATACCGGCGACTGCGAGCTCATCGCGGACCAGGACAACTCCAACGGCTGGCTGCTGAAAATCAACGGCGTCATGAGTTCCCACATCGACCTCGCCGATCCGCTCTTCCTCGATTTTGAGTACATGCGCTGGATGGCGGCGCTGATTGAATCGCGCTGGCCACCAGCGTCCGGGAAGGGCGGGCCGAAGGAGAGCGGGCCGCACCGGCTGCGTGGACTGCACCTGGGCGGCGGGGCCTGTTCCCTGGCCCGCTACTTCCACGCGGCCTACCCGGATGCGCGTCAGGTGGTGGTGGAGCTCGACGGTAAATTGGCGGAGTACGTCCGCGGCTGGTTCGACCTCCCCAAGGCCCCGCTGCTCCGGATCAGGGTCGGAGAGGCCCGCGAGGTCACCGAGACGCTGACGCCGGACACGCGCGACTTCATCATCCGTGACGTCTTTGCGGGTGCGCTGACGCCCCGGCCGCTCACCACCGCCGAGTTCAACGAGCACATCAAGCGGGTCCTTGCCCCGGGCGGTATCTACGTGGTCAACTCCGGCGATGCCCCAGACCTCAAGAACGCGCGGGAGGACGCCGCCACCATCGCGGCCGCCTTCGAACACACGCTGATCATCGCCGATCCCGCCATGCTCAAGGGCCGCCGCTACGGAAACATGGTGATGGCCGGCAGCGACACTCCGCTCGACGGCGACCCCAAGCTGGCCCGCCGGCTCCTGGGCGGAGCTGTCCCGGCGCACATCTGGAACGACGCCCAGGTGCGCGCCTTCGCCGCCGGGTCACCGGTGCGCCACGACCCGGTCACCCCGGAGCGCCACCCCGCCGCTTAGTCCCGGAGTCCCTTCCCCGGCCCAGCAGTTTTTCCCGGTGCGCTGCCGTCTGGTCCCGCAGTGCCTGGACAACAGCGGCCACGGCAGGGCGGCGCATCGAGTCAGGCCGCAGCACCATCCAGTAGGGAAGAAGTTCGGCGAAATCCTCGGGGAGCAGCCGGATTAGGTCCTCGTGCAGGTCACCCATAAAGCAGGGCAGGAACCCGATGCCCGCCCCGGCCCGCGTTGCCTCCACATGGACAAAAACGTTGGTGGACGTCAGCCCGTCCCGCATTGCCGGAACCAGCCGGCGCGGTGCATCGAGGTCATCGACCTGCAGCATCGAATCCACGAAATAGACCAGCGGGTGTTCCGTCAGTTCCGCCACGCTGGCAGGCGTCCCGTTCTCCTCGAGGTAGGCGCGCGAGGCGTACATCCCCAGCATGTAGTCACCCAGCCGGACGGCTTCGGCGCGGTGGACCTGAGGTTCGCCCACCACCACTTCGATGTCCAGGCCCGAACGCTGCTGCAGCGCCCGCCGGGTCATGGTCACCACTTCAACGGTCAGCCCCGGGTGGTCGCGGCGCAGCCGGGCAACGGCCGGGGCCGCGATGTAGGCACTGAAGCCGTCAGTCGCCGTCATGCGTACGACGCCGGCAATGGGGTCCGGTGCCTTCCCTGACGGTCCCAGCGCACTCACCGCAGCCTCCACCTGTTCGGCGACGCGGACGGCCTCAGTCCCGAGCTCCGTCAGTTCCCAGCCGCCGGCCGCACGGGCCAGCACCCGGCCGCCCAGCGCCTTCTCGAGCGCTGCTATCCTGCGCGAAACAGTGGTGTGGTTCAGGCCCAGGGCCTGTGCCGCCGTCGTAAATTTAGCGGACCGGGAAACTGCGAGCAGGACCAGCAAGTCATCGGGATTGGTGTTCATATCTGCAATTGTGCACATGGTTGGTGCCGGATTGGTCATTGTAGGTGCATGTTTGTGCAGTAATACTCAGTGGAGCCATTAGTGCTGGAGATCACAGCACGTGTCAGAGTGGACACTAAGGAGAAACCCCATGAGCGTAGAACAGCGCTCGGCAGATAATGCCGCCGGATCCGCCCCCAAGGGTTCCGGACTGAAAAAGATTGTTGCCGCCTCAATGGTGGGCACGGTGGTGGAGTGGTACGAGTTCTTCCTCTACGCCACCGCCGCAACCCTGGTGTTCGGGAAGTACTTCTTCCCCGCCACGGGAAACGAGTTGGACGGCATCATCCAGGCCTTCCTCACCTACGCGGTGGGCTTTGTGGCCCGCCCCCTCGGTGGCATCGTTTTCGGCCAGATCGGCGACAAGCTGGGCCGCAAACCCACGCTGCAGCTGACCATCATCATCGTCGGTGTTGCCACCTTCCTGATGGGCTGCCTCCCGGGCTTCGCCGACATCGGCTACCTGGCCCCGGCGCTGCTGGTTGCCCTCCGCTTTATCCAGGGCTTCGCCCTCGGTGGCGAATGGGGCGGCGCGGTGCTCCTGGTTGCCGAACACAGCCCCAACGCCTCCCGCGGTTTCTGGTCCAGCTGGCCCCAGGCCGCAGTTCCGGTGGGCAACCTGCTGGCCACGCTGGTGCTGTTCATCATGTCCACGGCCCTCAGTCCTGAGGCGTTCCTGGGCTGGGGCTGGCGCGTGGCGTTCTGGCTCTCCGCAGTGATCGTCTTCGTCGGCTACTACATCCGCACGCACGTCACCGAAGCCCCCATCTTCCTGGAGGCCAAGGCGCTGGTGGAAAAGGAGCAGGCCGTCAGTTACGGCGTCTTCGAGGTGGTCCGCAAGTACCCCAAAGGCATCCTGCAGGCCATGGGACTGCGCTTCGCGGAGAACATCATGTACTACCTGGTGGTCAGCTTCGCGATCGTCTACCTCAAGAGCGTGCACAAATACGACACCTCCTCGCTCCTGCTGGCACTCCTGATCGCCCACGTCATCCACTTCCTGGTCATCCCGCAGGTGGGCCGGCTCGTGGACAGGCTGGGACGCAAGCCCGTCTACCTCATCGGCGCCATCTCCGGCGCGGCGTGGCCGTTCTTCGCCTTCCCCATGTTCGACACCCGCAATGCCGTGGTGATCGTTCTGGCCGTGACCATCGGGTTGTGCCTGCACGCGTTTATGTACGCTGGCCAGCCCGCCATCATGGCAGAGCTCTTCCCCACCCGGATGCGCTACTCGGGCGTCTCCCTGGGCTCGCAGGTCACCTCCATCTTCGCCGGTTCGCTGGCCCCGCTCCTGGCTACCCAGTGGCTCAAGGACACCGGCTCCTGGGTGCCCACCGCCATCTACCTCGTGGTGGCCTGCGCCATCACCACGGTCGCCGTGCTGAGCCTGAAGGAAACCAAGGGCATCGCACTGGAGGAAGTGGACAAGGCCGACGCCGCCCGCGAAGGACTCCTGCCAGCCGGCTCACGCTGAGCTGCTTGAGCCGTTGGACAGTTTGTCGGGTAAGCACACGATGGGAACAGTAATGGAACGCGATTTGAACGGGCGCAAGGCGCTGGTCACCGGCGGTGCCAGCGGAATCGGTGCCGCGTGCGTCCGGGAGCTCGCTGCCCGCGGGGCGAAGGTGGTGGTTGCCGACGTCGACTCCGCCGGCGCCGCCGCGCTCGCCGACGAAGTGGGCGGCACCTCCTGGGCCGTTGACCTGCTGGACGTGGACACGCTCGCCACCCTGAGCCTGGACTGCGACATCCTGGTGAACAACGCCGGGATCCAGCGGATCAGCCCCATCGAGGAGTTTGATCCCGCGGAGTTCCGCAAGATCATCTCCCTCATGCTGGAAGCACCCTTCCTGCTGATCCGGGCCGCCCTGCCGCACATGTATGCCAACGGGTTCGGCCGCATCATCAACGTGTCCTCCGTCCACGGAATCCGTGCTTCCCCGTTCAAGAGCGCGTACGTTTCCGCCAAGCACGGCCTGGAAGGGCTGAGCAAGGTGACGGCGCTTGAGGGCGGGGAGCACGGAGTCACGTCCAACTGCATCAACCCGGGCTACGTCCGGACTGCGTTGGTCGAGAAACAGATCGCGGACCAGGCACAGGTGCACGGTATTCCTGAGTCCGAGGTCCTGGCCAGGGTGATGCTCACAGAGTCCGCCGTCAAACGGCTCGTGGAGCCGGAGGAGGTAGCGTCCCTGGTGGCCTGGCTGGCCTCGGACCATGCCGGTATGGTCACCGGCGCCAGCTACACGATGGACGGAGGCTGGTCCGCGCGCTAAGGGTTTCGGAGTTCGCGGGATGACAGCTAATCCCCATCGGACTCCAGATCATGGGGATTAGCTGTCATGTCGGCGCAGGGTCGGATCGACATCCGCCACCCGGGGCGCTAGTCCAGGCGCCTTAGGTGGCGGTGGTCGTAGAAGAACACCCCCGCAGCGGTGCCGAGTTCCACGGAGGAGCCGCGGAGGGACATCACAATCCCTTCATGCCTGCCGTTGAACGGATCGTCTCCCACCACGGCATCCCCCACGCGATAGGGGCACCGCGGAACGAGTGTCACCCGGACACGATCCCAGGCGCCGGCGCTGAGGGAGGAAAATCTCACGGGCCTGCCCATGCTGGCAAGGTCCTGGACATGAGCTTTCACCATGCGAACCACTCCTTGAGTGCGGCGCGCGGCCGCCCACCGGTGCGGGTGCCGGAACGCCCCAGCAGAGGACGGCCCTCTTGTCCCGGCTGGCACCCTACGCATACGTTAGGCGCTATTCACACCAGTCACACCAGTAACATGTACTCGTTTTGGCGCAGGACCGGTACTTAGGGATTTTCCAGTCAGCGTTGTCCTTTGAGGATCTCGTCCGCGTTGTCGTAGGCCCAGGTGACGAGGGGGACCAGCAGTGCAGTCAGTTCGTAGCCCCGGTCCGTCAGGCTGTAATCAACATGCGGCGGAATCACCGGCCTCGCTTTCCGCAGCACCAGGCCGTCACGTTCGAGCGTCTTGAGGGTCTGCGCCAGCATCTTCTCGCTGATGCCCTCGGCCCGGCGCCTGAGCTCGCTCCAGCGCTGCTCACCTTCTGAGAGCGCGGCCAGGATGAGTACGCCCCATTTGCTGGTGATGTGGTCCAGGACCGTCCGGCTGGGGCAACCGGCCTGGAACACGCCGTCGGCGAAGTCCGCCCGTAGTTCAGCAAACTGCGGGGCAGGCACACTGATCGCTTCCATAGCCATATCTTACCAAAAAGTCAGTACCTTACCTGAAAGTGCGTACTCTCTTTCAGGAAGTAATCCGGTCCGTGGCTGGTTGTGGAGGGTGACCCCTAAAAATCGGTGAAAGGAAACACCCCATGAGCATCGTCATCACAGGAGCAACAGGACAGCTTGGCCGCCACGTTATCGAGGCTTTGCTGCAGCGCAACGTTCCGGCGGCGGAGATCGTTGCCACCGGCCGCTCCATCGAAAAGTTGGCTGACTTCCAGGCCCGTGGCGTGCAGGTCAAGCCGATGGACTATTCAGATCCCTCGTCCGTGGCCCAGGCACTGAAAGGCGCCAGAAAAGTCCTCCTGATTTCCGGCAGCGAGGTAGGCAAGCGCGTGGATCAGCACCGCACTGTGATTGAGGCGTCCAAGGCCGAAGGTGTCGAGCTGGTCGCATACACCAGCATCGCTAATGCTGACACCACGGGCATGAAACTGGCTGCCGAGCATCAGGCAACAGAAGCGATCCTCAAGGACTCCGGGGTCCCCTTCGCCATCCTCCGCAACAGCTGGTACCTCGAAAACTACACCGACCAGCTGCCGGGCACGCTTGCCCAGGGCGCACTTGCCGGGAGCGCCGGCGAAGGCAAGGTCAGTGCTGCGTCGCGCGCTGACTACGCCGAGGCCGCAGCCGCAGTCCTGGTTGCCGACGATCAAGCCGGCAAGGTCTATGAGCTTGGCGGGGACCACGCCTTCACGCTCTCCGAGTTGGCGCAGGAAATCAGTGCAGCGGCCAACAAGCCCGTTGCGTACCAGGATCTTCCGGTGGAGGACTATGCCGGACTGCTGGTTGGGTTCGGGATACCGGAGCACTTTGCCGACGTCCTGGCGGACTCGGACCTGGGCATCGCCCGCGGCGACCTCCTGGTCAGCGGCTCCGACCTCCGCACGCTCATCGGCCGGCCCACGACGCCCATGCCCGTTGCGGTACGCTCTGCGGTCGCTGCCGCCTGAGTAGGACAGCCTGCCAAGACGCTCTCGCAGTTCCTGCAGGTTTTGGACCAACCCTCTCCTACATGACGTGGGAGAGGGTTGGCGGCGGTTAGGACTTACTGCCCGTCAGTGCCAGCGTTCCGCCGAGGCCGATCATCATGACACCGCCTGCGGCGCTGAGCGTGGAGATTCGTTTCGGCGAACGGCCGAACCATTGCCGGGCGGTGCCGGCGGCCAGGGCCCAAATGCTGTCGCAGACGAGCGCTATCACCAGGAAAACCGCGCCCAAAGACGCAAGCTGCAGCGGAATGTTTCCGGCCGCGTAGTCAACGAACTGCGGCAGCACCGCTACGAAAAACACGATCGACTTTGGGTTGGTGGCACCCACCAGGAATCCCTCGCGCAGCATGCGCCAGGTGGACGACGGCGGCACGGGGCCAGCCGCCGTCGCGCGTTCGCCGCGGTGCCGGATCGCCTGAATGCCGAGATATGCCAGGTAGGCCGCCCCGGCGAATTTGATGATCGTGAACAGCACCACCGACTGCGCCAGAACTAGCCCCACTCCCATGGCCACAGCGATGATCTGTGGCACCATGCCCAGGGCGTTGCCCAGCACACTCAAGAGCCCGCCTTTGCGCCCGAGCGCGAGGGACCGGCCGATGACAAACAGCACGCTGGGCCCGGGGATGGCGATGAGGACCAGCGAAGCCAGGGCAAACGCCAGGAGATTAGTGAACGGAACCATGCCTGATGATAGCCCTGGCCCGGCCGAGGGTCGATGCCTAGCGGTGGGCGGAAACCGCGGTGGTGACCACCGGCAGCGGTGAGGTTTCGTCCACGAGGTCGGCCCGGCGTCGTCCGTTCCCCTTAACCCACAGCCGGTAGGCGAGGACCAGCATGCCCAGCCACGCGGCTCCCACGTACAGTGCGACGCGGGTGTCCTCGAAGGCGCCCAGGACGGCGATGACCAGTGCCATGAACGCGATGGTCAGGACAGAGGCCGCGGGCCACCACGGGGACGGGAATTCCGACGCCGGCAGGCCCTTCCGGGCGATCTCCCGTTTCATGGCCACGTGGGAGGCGAGGATCATGACCCACACCCAGACGGTGGCGAACGTGGCGATCGATGCGATCAGGATAAAGACGTCTTCGGGAATCACGGCGTTCAGCACGACGCCCACCAGGAGGATGCCGGCCATCATCACCACGGTCATCCACGGGACACCATGGCGGGAGACCTTGCCGAATACGGCCGGCGCGTGGCCTTGGTTGGAGAGGCCGAACAGGATGCGGCCCGCTCCGAAGATGTCGCTGTTGATGGCGGACAGGGCTGCCGTGATGACCACGGCGTTCAGGATATGGGGCGCCGCAGGGATGCCGAGGCCGCTGAAGATCTGGACAAACGGGCTGCCGTTGCTGCCGATCTCGTTCCAGGGGAAGAGGCTCATCAGGACGCCGAGGGTCAGGACATAGAAGAGCAGTACGCGGACCGGTACGGTGTTCACCGCTTTGGGGATGACCCTCTTGGGATCGGCGGCCTCCCCGGCGGTGATGCCGAGCGTCTCGATCCCACCGAAGGCGAACATCACGACGGCGAACGAGGCCAACAGCCCCTCGAAGCCGTGGGGGAACAACCCTCCGTGCTCCACGAGGTTGCCCAGTCCGGGCGCCACGGTTGAACCGCCCGCCTGGAAGCCGAAGGCGATGATGGCGGCGCCGCCGGCGATCATGGCGATGATGGCGACCACTTTGATCAATGAGAACCAGAATTCCAGCTCACCGAAGACCTTGACGCTGAGCAGGTTCAGCGCGGCCAGGAAGCAGATGATCGCCAGGATCCAGATCCAGCGGTCCACTTGGGGAAACCAGAAGCCCATGTAGATGCTGAAGGCCGTCACGTCTGCGATGGCCACAATCGCCATCTCAAAGACGTAGGTCCAGCCGGTGACAAATCCCGCCAACGGGCCGAGGTAGCGGCTGGCGTATTGGCCAAAGGAGCCCGAGACGGGGTGCCGGACTGCCATTTCGCCCAGGGCCCGCATCACCATAAATACCGCGGCACCGCCGATGATGTACGCGAGCAGGACCGCCGGGCCCGCCTTCTGGATTGCCGAGGCGGAGCCATAGAACAGGCCGGTGCCAATCGCAGAACCGAGCGCCATAAAGCGGATATGGCGGACGTTCAATCCCCGGTTCAGAACACTTGCGACGGCGGCGCCCGGCACACCCTTCCCGGGTGGGCTTGGCTCTTGCGCGCCTGCGTCGTGCCTGGCTGTTTGTTTCGGGACGGCTGATTGCTGCATAACAAGTACCTTCTCGTCATTGGGAGGGGATCGCTAACCAGCAGACCATCCTGGCGCCCGGAGTGATGAGCCTCACGGGAGCTTGGTGTCTTTCATCTCAGACTGAGCCGGACGGGTGTTGGATTCGTCAATCACTGAGTCTAGAACCCTTGACATGGTGTCTGGTTTTCTTTACATTCGGAATGTCAGGTTTGTTTTACATTCTTTGGGAACGGCGGAAACGGAATGTCCTTCGAAGAGAAGAGCGCGTGGATCATGGGGGTGGTGGCCGTAGGTTCCTACGGCGCTTACCTGGCCATCGTCCTTGGCCTGGCCGGGACCATGCCACTTGTTGATGTTCCGTATGTCGCGCCGCTGCTGTGGACCGTCGGCGCCTCCATTGCAGTGTCCATCGCCCTGCACGCCTTGATGGGCATTTTTTCGCCCAGGGACGCCGGGAAGAAGGACCAGCGCGACCGCGAAATCTACCGCTTCGGCGAGTACATCGGCCAGTCGTTTGTGGTCATCGGGGGAGTGGCAGCACTGCTGATGGCAATGACGGAGACGGACCACTTCTGGATCGCGAACGTCATCTACCTGACGTTTGTCCTGTCGGCGATCCTGGGTTCCATTGCAAAGATTGTTGCCTACCGCAGGGGGTTCCAGCCGTGGTGAAACCAACGCGGGTAACCAACTCAATCCGCCGGCTGCGGTTCGAACGGGGCGAGATGACCCAGGCGGAGCTCGCCGAGCGCGTGGGCGTCACCCGCCAGACAGTCATCGCCATCGAGCAAGGCCGTTATTCGCCGTCGTTGGAGATGGCCTTCCAGATTGCCCACGTGCTCAGCGTGCCGCTCGAGGACGTTTTCCAGTACCCGCACCGTGAAGGAGACGCATCGTGAAAGCTATTGTGCAGGACGTTTATGGAAGTGCGGACGTGCTTCAGCTCAGGGACATCCCGACGCCGGCGCCTGCCGAAGGAGAGGTGCTCATCCGGGTCCGCGCCGCCGGCGTCGACCAGGGGGTCTGGCACCTCATGACCGGGATGCCGTACCTGGTCCGGCTTTTCGGCTTCGGGTTGAAGAAGCCCAAGGTGCCGGTCCGCGGGCGGGAAGTTGCCGGCGTCGTGGAGGCAGTGGGGGCGGGCGTGACCCGGTTTCAGCCCGGCGATGAAGTGTTCGGCACCTGTGAGGGGTCTTTCGCGGAATTTGTTTGCGCCAAAGAGAAGCTTGTGGCGCGCAAGCCCGCAAACCTGACCTTCGAAGAGACAGCGGCCGCCCCCATTTCTGCCGTGACAGCCCTGCAGGCCGTCCGCGACGCCGGCCGGGTCGCTCCTGGACAGAAGGTGCTGGTCATCGGGGCAGGCGGGGGAGTGGGGTCCTTCGCCGTCCAGTTGGCCACGGCGTACGGCGCTGAGGTCACCGGCGTCTGCAGCACCGGCAAGATGGATCTGGTCCGGTCGCTTGGAGCTAGCCATGTCATCGATTACACACGCGACGACTTCTCACGTGCCGGCGTGCTGTACGACGTCATTGTCGATACCGCCGGCAACCGGCCGCTCTCTGTTTCGCGGAAGGCGCTCGCTCCAAAGGGAACACTCGTGATTGTAGGAGGCGAAGGCGGCGGGAACCTGACCGGCGGATTTGAACGCTCCCTCGGTGCGCCGTTCGCCTCGCTGTTCTCCGGGCAGAAGTTCAAGGGACTGGTCTCAACGGAAAAATATCAGGACCTTGAGGCCCTGACTTCCATGATCGAGGCTGGCAGCGTGAAGCCCGCCATCGAGAAGGTCTATCCCCTTGCGGAAGCTCCGGCGGCCATCGCCTCCCTGCACGAGGGGCGGGTGCGCGGCAAGGTGGTGGTCCGTATTTGAAACGACTGCTGGCTGCACGCCCCTACCCGGATCGCGGGGTCAGGCATCGCTCCGGGCTGCCCCTTCCTGAGTCTTGCCGGAGGCTTCCCGCGCGGCGGCCTCTATGGCGGCACGGTGGGTGGCCCAGTCCTCGGTGTTTCGCGAGGTGAGGTTGGGATCACCGGGACGCTGGCCGGCGGTCCTGTCGATGAGTTCGCGCAGGATGTCGGCGTGGCCCAGATGCTGGGACGTTTCGGCCAGCATGTGGACAAGGATCTGGTGCAGTGTGACGTCGCGTCGCTCCTCCGGCCACCACGGAACAACGCCGGGGGAGTCCAGCGGCAGCGCCTCGATGGTCGCGTCGGTGTGCGCCGCGGCGAACAGATGCAGACCGACAATGTCTTCACGGCTTTCGTCGGCTGTGGCCCAGAGGTCTGCGTCGGGGCTCGCGTCGTCGTCGAACCATGGGAGATGCCGCCCGCTGGGACGGCCGAAGACCTCACCAAAGTAGCCAAGCTCCATACTCGCCACGTGCTTGACCAGGCCCAGCAGGTTGGTGCCGGTGGGCGTGAGCGGCCGGCGGACGTCGTAGCCACCCAAGCCCTCCAGCTTGCCCAGGAGGTTCTCCCGCCTGACACGAAGATAGTGGTGGAGTGTCTCTTTTTCGTCCATAGCGGGCACTCTACCCAACCGGCGGAGCGTCAGCCGTCAAGGTAGAACCTGGGGCCGAGAGTCGTTCCCGCAGCCAGTGAATGACGGCTTCGCCCTGCTGCTGCTGGAAAGACCGGAGGCTAGGTAGGCCTGGCGGAGGCGGTTGCCGGGCGGCATCGGTGAAGTAGCCAGCAAGGCCGGCCAGGAAGCCGTCGACGTTGGCCGCGTTGGCAGTCGTGAAGACGCTGTGGGAATGCAGGAACGCGTCGGTATCGAAGGCAGGATCGAAGACGCGAACGTTAATGAGAACCGTGAGGGCATCCACCCACGGCGCACCGATGGCAGCCCACGGCCAGTCCACCAGGACGGCTCCGTTGGTGGCCGTGATGATGATGTTGTCAGCACGGACGTCGGTGTGGGCCAGCGATGCACCGGCCACGTCTTTCAGGCCCTGCTCCGCCAGATCCTCCAGCGTGTCCAGGTTCTGGAGGATCCAAGGATCGCAGTCCTCTGGCGGATTGCGCCGGATGCGGGTCCACCCTCCAAACGGATCCGCGAGTTCGGTTTGAAGAGGGGGCAACCGGGTGAGTTCCGGCGGGAGCGGTGTCCCGGCTATCGCCAGCAGGGCGTCAAGGACCAGGTGAACCTCGACGGCGTTCCACGGCGTGTGGGGATGCCTGCCTTCCACATCGCTGAGCACCAGCGCGACCCATTCGCCGTCGTCATAGGTGCCGATCAGCATCGGCGCTGGAAGCCCGGCGGGAAGTGCGGCTGCAACGGCCGCCTCCTTCCGATGGATTCCGGGCGAGTGCTCGTTCAGTTGCGGACTGACGGCTTTAACGAAGGCGCGCCGGCCGGAGGCGGTGAGGACCCGGTCCGCAGTGCCGGGAGAAAAGCCTCCCCGCTGGCCCATCGCCTCAACAACGGGGGAGCCGAGAACCCGTTCGATGCCGGCGCGCACGTGGCCGGGAAGCTCGGCCCAGCCGATCCTGGAACTCCACTCAGGCTGCACGGGAATGGCCACCTTCGCCCGGCGTCCACACAAAAGGCGTGGTGGTGGGGATTGCCTGGAATCCCAGGCGTCGAAGGACCGGCTCGCTGGCAACGGAGGCATCCACCTGCAGGAAGGCGGTAAGGATGTCGGCGGTTGAGACCATACGCTTCAGCCTAGGGTCTTTGTCCGCACACAGGGCACTTCCCCCGGCATCTGTCTGGCATCCCGGACAGATGCCTTGCCTTCATTGCCTTCCAGGGGCCAGCTAAGGGCGCAAGCTTAAGTACGGGATCCCGGACATGCCTGAAGGATCCCGCAAGAAATACGGAGGATACGGTGGCGGTAAGCATGGAAGCAAGGGCGCAGAGTGGGCGCGAGCCAAAGGTGACTTCCAAGGTCCCCGCTGCCGAGAACACACTGCGCATCCTCAAACTGCTGGCTTCAAAGCGTGGCCCCATGGCGGCGTCGAGCATTGCCACATCCCTCGGATTGCCGCGTTCGAGCGTCTACCACCTTCTGGGGGTGATGGAGGCCAACGGCTTTGTCCTCCACCTCCACGAGGAACAGCGCTACGGATTGGGCATCAGTGCTTTCGAGCTGAGTTCGGCCTACTCTCGGCAGGAACCGCTCTCCCGCCTGGGCCGGCCGCTGCTGGCGTCGCTGGTGGACGTGATCGGCGAAAGTGCCCACCTGGCCGTCCTTCATGGGCGTGACGTGCTCTACATCGTGGAAGAGCGGGCCAAAAACCGCCCGTCGCTGGTGACCGACGTCGGCGTCCGGCTTCCCAGCCACCTCACCGCCAGCGGACGCGCTATCCTCGCCGCATTGCCGAAGTCGCAGGTCCGCGCGCTGTACCCGAACGCTGCGGCTTTCACCGCCCGGCATGAGGTGGAGGGCGCCATCATGAAGTACTCGGCGCTTTCCTCCCACCTGGACCAGGTTCGGCAGCGCGGGTATGCCACCGAACACGGGGAGGTGACGCCCGGTTTCGGCTCGATTGCTGCCGCCGTCACGGATCACGTGGGATGGCCGACGGCGGCAGTAGCCGTTACGTTCCTCGAAGACAAACTGCCGGCGGACCAATGGCCGGCCCTCGCGGCCCGGGTCCAGAAAGTTGCCGACGAGCTTTCGGTCCGAATCCACGGCCGCCCCGCCAAGTAGAACCGGTCCCGACTTTTCCCTACCCGCCCCTGGGGGTGAGGGGGTGCGTCTGGAATCCCGGACAGCACCCCTTCGAAAGCCCTGTCAGGGCTCGCCGGGAGGGGCTTTAGTAGATATAGAACCTCTTCCAAGAACCGCGACCCCAACACTCGCCCAGAACACGAAGGAGCCCATCATGGCACCCGCCGATTTCACTACCGGTGCCCGCCCGGTTAAAGCAGCCCGCGGCACTGAGTTGACCGCTAAGAGCTGGCAGACGGAAGCTCCGCTGCGGATGCTGATGAACAACCTGGACCCGGAGGTCGCCGAACGC
>NZ_JBBCBT010000026.1:0-32327 GCF_037203985.1 Pseudarthrobacter sp. CCNWLW217 | reverse complement strand
CAATCACCACAGGCCCCACACCGCAATCGGCGGCCAACCGCCCATCAGCCGTTTAACCAACCCGCCTGGGCAGTACAACTAGGCCAGGCGACAGGCCACTCCAGGTGGTCCGCCTACAGGGTGGCCGGATCGGTGTTGGCGCCGCAGAGGATCACCGCAACGCGCTCCCCCGCGGCGGGAACATAGGCACTGGCGTGCAGCGCGGCGAATGCTGCCGCCGCACCGTGTTCCACCACGAGGCGGTACTCATCCCAGAGCCGGCTGCGGGCGGCGACTATATCGGCGTCGGACACTAGGACGCTTTCGACGCCGGTCCTGACCGCTACGGCAAACCCAATCCTGCCGATGCTGCGGGCTCCCAGGGAGTCGGCGGCGACGCCGGACACCGCCACGTCCACGGGATGCCCGGCTGCGAGCGCCGCATGGAGCGTGGGGGCGGTTTCCGGCTCGACGGCCACCACCTTGGCGCGGCCTTCAACGGCTGCCGCGATTCCGGCCGTCAGCCCGCCGCCGCCCACTGCCACCAGCACGGTATCCACAGTGCCCAGCTGGTCCAGCAGTTCGGACCCCACAGTGCCGGCGCCGGCAGCGATCTCAGGCTGGTCGTAGGCGTGGCAGTACACCGCCGCGGTTTGTGCGGCATGGGCGACGGCGGCCTCGTAGGCCACGGCATATTCGGCGCCGCCCTGGATCACGGTGGCGCCGATGGCCCTGAGCTTCCGGACCTTGACCGCGGGCGCCGACTCCGGCACAAAGACGGTTGCCGGGACACCGAGTTGGGCTGCGGCATACGCGTTGGCGAGCCCGGCATTCCCGCCGGAGGCCACCACCACCCCCACGTCCGGGTGCAGTTCCCCTCGCTCCTTGCTGGCGAGGATCCTGTTGAGCGCGCCGCGGGCCTTGAAGGTGCCGGTGTGCTGCATGAACTCGCATTTGAACCAGACCGGGCCCGGAAAGGTGCCAGGGTCCGCTTCGAGGACGGGTGTCAGTCGGGTGAGGCCTTTGATCCGGGCAGCGGCCTGGTCCACGTCGGCGCGGGTGATCATGAAGGACTCCTGGGTCGGGCTGGTGGGGCACTCCAGCCTAGCGAAGCCAACGATTGCTCCGATAACGCCGTTTTGAGCCCTCTAAAGGGCGTTACCGGAGCAATCGTTGGGCCTCGCCGTCCCGGGTTCCTGTGTCGACGGCGACTGGGCGTCGATTTACCTTTGTGCCTGTCTCAGACTGCCTGGCCAAGTTCGCCTCCTTCCCGGGCAAGGGTCAGGGAGGGACGCTGCAGCCTGTCGAGTGCTGCCGCAGCCTGGCTGCCTGGTTCGGCGGTGTAGGTGAGGATGCGGTGGCCGGAATCATCCGGCATCGTCAGGACCTCGAATCCCAACTCCAGGGCGCCGAGTTGCGGGTGGTTGAGTGCCTTATGCCCTGACATGCAGTTCTCCACCGGGTGTTCAGCCCACATTGTCGCGAAATCCGGGCTCTTGAGGGTCAGCTCTCCAACGAGGGCGGCGAGCCCGGCGTCGTCAGCGAACCGTCCGGAAAGCAGCCGCAAGGAAGCGACGGCGCGGCTGGCCTCCGCCCGCCACTGCGGATAGAGGCTGCGGGTGGCCTCGTCGAGGAAAAGCATCCGCGTCAGGTTCGGCCGTTCGGACGGTATGCCCGGGGCGTAGAAGTCCAGATGGGAAGCAACCAGCCTGTGTCCGGCCTGGTTCCAGGCGAGGACTTCGGTGCGTTTGCCCAACACAACAGCCGGAACCGGCCCCATGGAATCGACCAGGCGCTTCGTTCCTGGCCGGACCTGGTCAGGACGGTTCCGGGAAGCTTTGGGTGTGCGGCGTTTGTGACCGGAGAGGTCGGCGAGGTGTTTTCGTTCGACCTCGGTCAGGGCCAGGGCCCGGGCGAGGGAATCGACGACGGCGTCAGAGGCGTTGAGATGCTGGCCCTGTTCCAGCCTGGCGTAGTAGGTCACGCTCATGCCGGCGAGCATAGCCACTTCCTCCCGTCGCAGCCCGGGTACGCGGCGGGTGCCGTAGTCCATCAGCCCGACGTCCGCCGGGGTCAGGGCAGCGCGTCGTTTGCGGAGGAAGTTGCCCATGGCTGCCGGTTGGTTCATACCTGTGAGTATTCACGAACATTCCCGAACGTGGGTAGCACTGGCAGTGCTACCCACAACACGGCGTGGCTGTTCCTGTCCGGCGTCGGCAGGGTTGAGAGGAAAACCCGCCCCTGCAGTTTAGTGATTGGATCCTTCCGCCATGACAGCACACCAGAGAACACCCCTGCCGCAAACCACACCCCCAGAGCCGGCAACCGTGGCACTTCAGCAAAGTTCCCTCCGGATGACCGGACGGCAGCGGCTGATCATGGTGCTGCTGTTGACGGCAAGTTTCACCCTCGCGGTGGACTTCTCCATCCTGAACGTCGCGCTGCCGCGGATCGGCGCGGACGTGGGGTTCTCCCTGGAACACCTGCAGTGGATAGCGACGTCCTTCGCCCTGTGCGCGGCTGGGTTTACATTGTTCTTCGGCCGGGTCGCTGACCTGTTTGGCCGCAAACGGCTGTTCATCACCGGCATGGCGCTGCTCGGGATCGGTTCACTGGCAGGTGGGCTCGCCACCGACCCCGGGCTGCTGCTCGCCGCCCGCGCCGCCCAGGGCCTGGCCACCGCCGCGGTGACCCCGGCTGCGTTGTCGCTGCTCACCACCTCCTTTCCGGAGGGTCCGCTGCGGGACAAAGCACTCGGCCTGAACGGCTCGCTGATGGCCGCGGGGTTCACCGCCGGGGCCGTCCTGGGCGGGCTCCTGACCGATCTGTTGTCCTGGCGCTGGGCGTTCTTCATCAACATTCCCATCGCCATCTTCGTTCTGGTCCTCGCTCCGAAGTTCCTCACCGAGTCCTCCCGCGGGAACAACACCAGGCTCGATGTCCCGGGCGCTTTCACGGTCACTCTCGCCCTGCTTTTGCTGGTCTTCGGGCTGACCACTGCCGGTGAAAAGGGCTGGGCCGAACCGCTCGCCTGGGCGCCGCTGGCAGCGGGCCTGCTCCTTTTCGTCGTGTTCTTCCTTATCGAGAAGAACACTGCCCACGCGCTCGTACCTGTGACCATCCTTGGGAGGAACAACATTGCCTGGGGCAACATCGCCGGGATCCTGGCCTTTGCCACCGAAACGTCCCTCGTGTTCGTGCTGACCCTCTACCTCCAGCAGGTCCTTGGCTACACGCCGCTCGGGGCTGGACTCGCCTTCGCCGTCCTCGGCGCCGGCACCGTGGCAGGCGGGATCATCGCCCCTCACTTGATCGGCAAACTCGGCACCAAGAAGACCATCATCAGCGGCCTCACAGTGCAGGCCGCCGCCACTGGATCGCTGCTTTTCCTCAACACAGACCAGGCCTCCCTGGCCATCGTGCTGATCGCAACGTTCGTCGGCGGCGTCGCGAACCTCGCAGCGATTGTCGGATTCATGGTCACTGCCACCACGGGGCTCCCCAACACCGAACAGGGCCTCGCTACCGGACTGACCACCATGAGCCAGCAAATCGGAATCACCATGGGAATTCCCGTCATGAGCAGCATCATCGCGGCGACCCTGCTCCAGTCCGGTGACGCCGGACCGGAGCAGGTGCTGGCTGCGGTGCTGCCGGCAATCGGAATCAACGCCGGCCTCTGCCTCGCAACAGCGGCAACCGTCGGGTTCTTCCTCCGCGCGCCCGCTGAACACGAGCCGCTGAACACGGCCCGTTGAACAGCGTCCGTTGAACGCAGGCTCCTAGCGGACCCCGGCGGCCGTGGTGGGAAGGGCCGGCGCTTCGTTGTCAGGTTCCATGCCCGCCGTCGGAACGGCCGCCGTCGTGCTTTCCCGTGCTGGACTTTCGGCAGGCTCCCCATCAGGCAACTCGCCACGGAAGGCGCGGAGCATGGCTTCGCGGTCGAACTGGCCCTCCCATTTGGCCACCACGAACGTGGCCACGCAGTTGCCCAGGAGGTTTACGGAAACACGCATGGAATCCATGAGCCGGTCGGCGCCGAGCAGCAGCGCAACGCCGGCCACCGGGAAGATGCCCAGGGCACCGGCGGTGGCCGAGAGCGCCAGGAACGCGGAACCCGGGACGCCGGCCATGCCTTTGGAGGTGAGCATCAGGATGCCCAGTGCGGCCAACTGCTGGCCAAGGTCCAGGTTGTGCCCGAAAGCCTGGGCAAGGAAGAGCAGGGAGATGGACAAGTAGAGGGCGGCGCCGTCGAGGTTGAAGGAGTAGCCCGTGGGAACCACCAGGCCCGTGGTGGCGCGGGAGCAGCCGGCGTTGGTCAGCTTGGTCATGATGCGGGGCAGCACCGATTCCGTGGACGCGGTGCCGAGCGCCAGCAGGAACTCCTCACGGGAATACTTGATGAACTGCCAGAGTGGGACGCGCGGATACACCCAGGCCACCACGAACAGGAGTCCGATG
Source organism: Pseudarthrobacter sp. CCNWLW217 (assembly GCF_037203985.1). Classification (NCBI taxonomy): domain Bacteria; kingdom Bacillati; phylum Actinomycetota; class Actinomycetes; order Micrococcales; family Micrococcaceae; genus Pseudarthrobacter; species Pseudarthrobacter sp. CCNWLW217. Next base: position 27,887 of record NZ_JBBCBT010000026.1, on the reverse strand, counting down.
AAGACGATGGCGGCGCCGTAGCAGGCGGCGATCAGCAGCGCGTAAGTGCTCAGCGAACCCAGGCCGTACTGGCCGATGATGAAGGCCATGGCCCCGAACGCACCGATGGGCGCCACACGCATGACCCAGGCCATGATCTTGAAGAAAAGTTCCAGGACCGTCTCCAGCAGGCTGATCACCGGCATGCACCGCTCACGGCCAACCACCACGATTGCGGCTCCGAAGAAGACCGAGAAGCAAAGCACCTGCAGCAGGCTGTTGTTGGCGAAGGCTCCCACGACGCTGGTGGGGATGACGCCGAGGAGGAACTGGCCGGCGTCCTTGGGCGGCGCGGTGCCTGTCTTGGCGTTAAGGGCATCCTGGGACAGCGCACTGGGGTCGATGTTGAGTCCTGCGCCCGGCTGGACGATGTTGCCGACCACCAGGCCAAACACCAAGGCGAACAGGGTTGCTGCCGTGAAGTAGACCAGGGCCTTCACCCCCACCCTGCCCACTGCTTTGACGTCGCCCACCGCCGAGATGCCGGTGACAATCACCAGGAAAATCAAGGGGGCGATGATCATTTTGATGAGCTGAATGAAGCCGTCGCCCAGCGGACGCAGGCCTGACCCTATGTCAGGCCAGAAGTGTCCTATACCGATTCCCAGGCACACGGCGATGAGGATCTGGAAAAAGAGGGAAGTGTAGAACGGCTTCTTCGTCCGGGCCGGAACTGCAGGCGCCGGAGCGCCGGATGCTGAGGCCGCAGGGGCGGAGGGAGGAATCATGGCGTCGCCTATCAACGTAGGAGCGGCAGGAGGCCGCTTCGGTCATACGCAACGCTAGGGATACAGTGTTTCGCGCAGGATAAATCCGTAGTACGGAAATGTTTAACCGCAAAATGGAAAAGTTGGCCGTTTGCTCAGTTCAGGGACAGGATCAAGTAGAGGGCCGTGAGGACCACGACGGTTGGTGTCATGACCAGGCGCTCCGGTTTGCTGCGGGAGATCCCGTTCAGCACGATGCCCAGTGCGAAGTAGCCTGTCAAGACCCAGCAGGTGACATTCGTGAAGCCCTCGCTGACCAGCGGTGCGGCCAAGCCGGCCTTGGCCAGAGCCACGTAGGCGATAAGGACATAGAGGACAATGGAGGTGGCGCTGCCGATCCGGAGCTTGGTGGGGAGCACGTTGTGCTGGCCGCCCCAGGCAAACCTCCCCAGCGGCGCTCCGGCAATAAGGGCCGCCTGGAAGATGGCCAGGGCGGCCAGAATTGCGCACGCGGCGATGGCGGCGAGCTGAACAATGGGCATCTGGAGGCACACTCCTGTTGTCACTGGCCTGCCCCTGCAGGCAAGCATCGGGTTTCAGCTTATTGTGACCTCCGCCGCATGGCGGGATGATCACGCCGTCCCTACCGTTAAACCATTGGCGAAAGGAGGCCACGTGCTTATTGTCTTAACCGGAATCGACGGCTCGGGAAAATCCACGGCCGCCCGCGCCTTGGTGTCCTCGGTCCAGGCCGAAGGCAGGAATGCCCTGCTGCTCAGCAACCACGCCGGCCGGCGAAGCATGTCCCTACTGGCCCAGCGGCTGGGCATCCAGTGGCCGCACCGCCTTGCTGACGCCGCGGAAACCACCCTTCGATTAGTCAACGTTTTGATCTCCCACGCCAAGGCAAGCCGGTTCGATGGCCTGGTGATCATGGACCGCCACCTCCACTGCCAACTGGCGCTGCGTACTGCCAAGGGTTTGCCCCGGGGCCGGCTGCTCCCGTGGCTCCTGTCCGTTCTGCCCGCACCCGATGCAGTGGTGTACCTGGACGTGGAGCCGGCGTTGGCGCACCAGCGCATCGTGGCCCGCGGCACCGATGCGGAGACCTTGGAGGATCTGGAGGGCTTGCGTACCGCCTACCGTTCCATGCCTGAATATCCGGGCTTCGTGCAGCTCGACGCGAACTGCCCGCCGGCCGAAGTGGTGGCCCGCCTGGCCCGGATCGTGGGCAAGGAGGCCGCGGCTCTCAGCTGCTAGACCTGCTACTCATGGACGGGTTCGCCGGTGACCCGATGGTCTGCATGGTTGATGGTTTCCTGGATCAGCCGGATCAGGTGCCCGTCGTGGAGGGAGTAGATGACGTGCCGGCCGTCCTTGCGCGTGTCCACCAGCCCACTGAGGCGGAGTTTGGCCAAGTGCTGGCTGACTACGGTGCGGGGCGCGTTTACCTCCGCTGTCAGTTCGGTGACTGTCTTCGGTCCTTGGGCAAGTTGCCAGAGCAGGTGCAGCCTGGTGGGTTCGGCGAGCATCCTCAGTGTTCCTGCGGCGGTTTCCAGCAGGTCCATCCCGGGCGCGACCGCGTGGACAAACGAGGGTTCCTCAGCGGGCGCCCGAAGCGCGCTGCTTGGCTGACTGCTCAACGGATTGCTCCTCGGTCTCGGGCTGGCCTCTCCCGTAACGGCTGTGGCGGGGCCAGGACAGGAAAGCTCCTGCACTGCCTAGTATCGCAAGGATTGTCAGTGCGAATGCAGCCCAGCCCAGCCCGGCAGCCGCCCCAACCCACCCGGACAGGGGGTAGGCGACGATGTAACAGGCGTGCGAGAGGGAGAACTGCGCCGTGAAGACATAGGGGCGGGTCTCCTCGGTCGACGCCTCGCGAAGCAATCGGGACGACGGCGTGAGGATGGCGGAGTTCCCCGCGCCCAGCAGGAACCAGAGCCCCAACAGCCACCACCATCCCGCTTCAGGAGACGCCCGCAAGATGGCCACGGTGGCGCCTGCCAGCGCGATAGGAATGACGGCTGCACCGGTCAGCATGACACGCCGGTCCCCCGCCCGCTCAAGCAGGCGTGGCGCAGACAGTGCCACCACCATGGAGCCGATGCCGAAACAGGCCAGCGCCAAGGCCAGGTCCGCGTCGGGCCGGTGCAGCACATCGCGGACGTAGACCACGGTATTGACCAGGACCAACGCCGTAGGTGCCGCAACCACCACGTTCAGCGCCAACAGCGAGCGCAGGCGCCGGTTGGCCCAAAACAGCCTGGTGCCCAGGGTTGTCCGGTGCCACACAGACATAGTGAGCCCCTTGACGACGTCGGCCCGGGGCAGGGCGGTGATCATCACCATTGCGGCGGAGAACAGGAACCCGGCCACTGTGCCCAGGAAGAGGTTGTTGTAGCTGACAAGGGTCAGCAGCAACGCGGCTGCGGCAGGACTGACCAGGGCTTCCATGTCATATGCCAGCCGGGACAGGGAGAGCGCGCGGGTGTAGTCCCGCTCATCCCTTAGCACGCTCGGAATCAGCGACTGGAAGGCCGGCGTGAAGGCCGCCGAGGCGGACTGCAGCAGGAAAATAACCACGTAGATCTGCCAGGCCTCGGTGATAAAAGGCAAGCACAGGGCCATCGCCGCCCGAACCAGGTCCGCGCCGACCAAGACAGGCTTCTTGGGCAGCCGCGCCACCATGGCATTGATCACCGGGGCAAGCCCCACATAGGCCAGCATCTTGATGAGCAGGGCGGTGCCCAGCACGGCCCCTGCGTTGCTGCCCGCAAGGTCAAACGCGAGCAGGCCGAGCGCCACCGTCAACAGGCCGGTGCCCACAAGGGCCACGACCTGGGCTAGAAAGAGCCTCCGGTAGGTTGCGTTGCTGAGGACCGAGAGCATCGTCACCTTCTGTGCATAGGTGCACGTATGTGCACCTATGAGCCTAAGTGTGATGGCGCTGGCAGCGCAACCGCCCCGCAGGCATGCTGCAGGTCCCGGTGCCTGGATTAGGGAGCAGCCTTAGATCAGCGCGTGCATCCCGTGGCTGCGGGGCCGCCCGAAGGACGCGGCGCCCAGGAATTCGATGGCAACGAACGGCTCATCGCCCACCACCCACTCATCGTGCCCGGGAGGGAGCGCATAGGTGTCGTTTGCGTGGATTGTGGAGCGCACGCCGTCGGCCGTTTCAATCTGGAGCGAGCCGGAGACGCAATAGCCGAGGTGGTTGTGCTCGCAGAATTCAGTCATCTCCGCGGGCTTGGCGGACTCGGACCAGCGCCAGCCTGGCGCGAGGATCAGCCGGGCCACGGAGTAGTCATCAACGGTGACAAGGTCGAACTCCGCCTTGTCCGGGCACCGCTTCCTGTCTGGAATATCAAAGGACTTTACTGCCAAAGCTCTGATGAAATTTGCGGTCATGAGGACACTGCCTAGAGATCAGATGGTGAGGCCTGGCGGCGAACCAGGCGATGGGTTCGGATACCGACATGCGGTGAAGTTGCGGAGACCTAGTAATCGCATGCGCTTTCTAGCCCCGACGCATACTCAGCCAGCAGACCCTGCTGGTGTATCTCTAAAGGTATCCCTACGGCACCTGAAGTCAATGGGAAATTACGACGGCGGTGCTGCCGCCCTCCTTGCGGCAGCACCGCCGTCGGCGGCCGCGTCAAGGCTTCCGCCTCGCATGCCGCTAGCGGCCGGGGACTTGAGATCTTCCAGCCGGACTGTGCTCGCTTCCGGGAAGACGTCCTGAAGTGAGTGCGTCACGATGACCACCAGTTTCGCCTCAGCCCACCGGCGGATTTCGTCAACCATGTAGGCCACTCCTTCCGCATCAGTCCCGTTGAACGGTTCGTCCAGGACCACGCAATCGAACTGGCCGACGGTGTTCATGATGTACCAGAGCTTGCGCGCATTTCCTGTGGACAGGTTCCCTGCGTTCTCGTCGAGCCACGGTTCAATCCCCAGTTGGATCGCCCGCAGTATCTCGAGGCCAGGATCCATATCTCGGGCAATACAGGCGAAGACGAGGTGATCCCGAGCAGTCATCTGGGCGAACAGTGCTGCTTCAGATCGACAAACCCTCCGCCGGTTCCTGCCTTCAGGGTCATTGGCGCTCGTGCCGTTGACCAGGACTGTTCCGAACCACGGAGACAGATAGCCGCTGGCCAGTTCTACGAATGTCGATTTTCCGGATCCGTTCTTGCCGTGTAAGTGGATCAAGGCAGGCCCAGTGAATGTGAAGGAGACGTTTTCGTACACAGGGCGCTCGGCCGTATAGCCCGCAATCACGCGATCAAAGATTATCGTTGGGAAAGAATTCTGCGTTGCAGGCAAATCTTCGCACCTCCAGTTAGAAGAGCTGTATAGACGACGGCGGCAATGGCTGCGGGGACGCCGCCGAGGAGACAGAGTCCGAGTACAGGGACGGCAAGCATCAGGGAAATGAACGCTGCCGCCAGGGACATTTCCATGGAGCCGTCGGCCTGTCTGACTTTGACCTTGCTGTAGGCGTTTCCAATGATGTTCCCGGTTGCAATTGCCCACGGAATCAAGAGCGCCGCAAGCGGCAGGACGCCAGTCGCAGCCCAGACAATACCTGCAATTGGCGGTGCCCCAAGCAGCACCAGCAGCAGTGACTGAGTCATGATCACGGCCCACACAAGGGATCGGACTCCGAATCCGGATTCCCATCCATACCTCTGTTGGGGGAGAAGGCCGACCGGATTGTTTGCCTTGGACAAGAGTTCGGACCCGACAACGCTCACCATGAAAACTATGCAGGCTCCCGCGTTCTGAATTCCGGGGACCTCCCGAAGGAAATCCGGCCCGACGCCGCCCAAACGGACGCCGATGGCGGTGGCAGCAGACAGAAGGAGGCAGATCCCTATTCCACGGAACAGAGCAAATGACTTATCCCTGACAAGGTTCACCATCAGGGCTCTCCAGAGCATGGGGACTGGCGTTGCCGTCTTCGACGAGTACTCTTTGACGGGCCTGGGCACCCGTGCTGCCACCGGGAACGAATGCCTCCTGATCGATCCAACGTTCCGGATTGTGAGGAAGGAGAACACGACGACGGCGATTCCCACCGCCGTCGCGATCCAGTACCCCTCCGCGCCGGTTGCATTGGGGCGTAGGTCAACCCCGGGTCCTGCTCGCTTCAGCGCAAGCAACCCTCGGGCAAGCAAGACTCCAAGAAGCGCGGCAAGGAGACAGGCTCCAACGAAGACGGCGGACCCTGCGGCCTGACTCGATGTGCGCGGGTCAGTTGCGGCTAGCCTGGAACTCAAGGCAAGCCAGGCCGCGGCTAAGGCGAAAGGAGCAACCAAGAGGGCCAGAGCCAGTGGCCCGCCGCCTCCACCCTCCTCGTGCACAACAACCCAGGCCGCCGTACAGACGGCGCCTGACAAACCAAACAAGAGGACAGCCCGCGGACCTGCCTCGGCCAGGAACACGTGGTGCATCGCAACATCCGTCGCCCGGTAGAGCTCCCCGTTTGGATTGAACCGAACGGCAAATCTCCGGCTGCTGAGTGCTTCACGTGCCAGAGCACCAACGGAGAGGTATAGACAGACGACGAGGGCCAGCGCGACAACTGTAATCCGGGCACCGCTGCTCGCGTAAGTTCCCTCGCCACTGTCGACGGACAATGCTTCCCGCAGCAGCCGCATCACAAACAGCGATCCGGCCAGAACTGCGAAGACTAAAACGACGCCGGTGCTCACGCCTAGGACCATGAGTGTGCGAATGGATACCGGCCATCCCGTGACTGCCAGCAGGCGAACCCCCGTGAATTTGTAAGCCGCTCTGAGACCTCCCATTTCTGACGCCTAAAGACGATTGACGGATTTGCTTTGAGACGACTCGGCGTCCACTATGAGAGCCATCACGCCGATCCCCATCGTCCCGATCGTCCAGAGCCACATCGGAAGCGAGCCGGGGAAGCCAACGGTCGAGGCACCCATGAACACGCCGCTACTGAGCCCACAGACCAGGAAAAGAACTGCGTCACGCTTCGGATTCCGCTTTGTGGCGAGCACTGCGAACATGACAACTGCCCCGACGGCCAAAGATGTCCACGCAAGCAGTGGAGTTTTCGGTTCGTGAAGGAGCCCAACGACGATGCTGCCCGCGATACAAGCGAGCACAAGCGCTGCGATCGTAGTGCGGATAGGTGGTGTATAGATCACGACCGGGACCTTCCTTCGTGGCCGGAACCAAGCGGCAGTTGCCGGCGAGCTAACAACTGCCGCTTGGGCGATAGGGATAATTAGGGTTCGCGTTCGCTTTGCTTGTACGCTGCCAAAGCGTCTTTGCGGGCCCAGTGAACGACGAAAATCACATGTACGACGAGATCTACGCAAAGTGCCGCACCGATAACCCAGCTCGACACACCCGCTCTGGCGAGTGCACCAATTAAGACGACTACGAGCAATGCACTGGCGATGTTGAACCAGCGTCGGCGCTGGGTCGCATTCGTTGCCGTGATCAGCTCATCTAGGTAATAGAGCATGCCACTCCTCTCTGATGGTCGCCGTCACCGGCAATAGCCACCGTTGTAGCGGAAGGCCATAGCGCCGATCGGAGCGGGCGCGAGCCGAATGCATTCGCCTCTGCCGTGAGCAATTGTCGCTTGAATCGCGATTTGCACAGCAGACGCTGCGCAGGCACTCAAGCCAACCGGCGATCCAGAAGCCAGGTATCCGCACACATAGAGAACGCCGGATGCTACCCGTGAATGTGCAGTCTCGGCCTTATTGAATTCCACGACAGGGAATATCCCAACCCAGCTAAATTGAGGATCGGCAACCACGGGAAACACGGTCGCCGGTCCGACATCAATGTGCTGGATGAGGCGGTTCCCTGAGGATGTGTATTTGGTAGGAACCGGCTGTCCGGCGGCATCACGGGCCCAAGGGGCAGCAATATGGTTGACGACGTGCCCGCTGCCGTCCATGACCACAGCCGATCCGTCGCTTGCAACGACGACTTCCGCAGGTTGGCCATTAAGTGTTAGGTCAAAGCCGAAGGATCGTGGTGCAGTTTCATTGTTGATCACGACGAAACCGGCTCCTGATTCATCACCGCGCCGGGCAAAAACGTAGGCGTGCCCCCTATCCACGGTCACCGTTGCGGCCTCGACATTACCCTTCCACTGCTTGACTGCCTTCCGTTTTGGGTTCGACGCCGGCTGGACCGTTAGTCGCAGACCGCCGGCTGCGACGATACTCATCGAACCGCCATCCCCGAATTCGATCATTTGCGCTTTGGTTTCAGGCAGCGCTTGAGGTGACGATTGGCTCTGTGCGCTCTCGAAGGGTCTGGACGCTAGTACTTGCTCCAAAGGGTTTTGATCCTGAGTGGCCGACGCATTCGCCGCTGGTGACGTCGCCGCTAGGCCCACGATGGCAATGGCCAGGGCCGATGTTGCAGCCAAGCCCTTCCGAGCAATCAAGACACGCATTTCCATCAATCCCCCAGTCTTCTGTGGCTCCGCTAAATGGGAACCGTGCAGGAAGACTAAGGTCGGGAAATGGTGCCTAGGTGCTGAATTCTGCGAAATAGGTACAACATTTGGCAAATCTAAGTGACCAACGAGCCATCTACTGGCGAGACCAACCTCAGACAGAAGCGCGAAGCCTCCCATAAGGGGTTGCGAGGCTGTTAACTTTGTACTTCCGTTGGCGTCGCGCACGGACGGTGCTGGTGCTCGGCGGGAGCGCCAGCACTGACGGCGGAAGGGCAGTCAGCGCTCTGGGCTTCCGCTTCCTCAATGCTTCCGGGCTTCCCGTTGAAGGCACTGGGCGGAACCTTGGCGCGATCTCCTTCGTAACCGGAGATTTGCTCCCTGGGTTGGTCGCAATGGAACTGGTGGACGAAACCCCGGTGTCCTCGGCATGAATGGGTTCCGTGACGTCGCCTGTGGGCCCAGGCCGATGCACTCTGGGTACAGGACCTGTTTACAAGAGGACCTCGGGCGGTGTGGGTGGCCATCCAAAGACAACCTGCACCATGGGGGTGAGCAGCATCAACCACTCGACGACGATCTACAAACATGTCTGGTGGGGCCCGCAAAGAGTTGGAGGTCCATTCAATGCCGTGAACTACGGTCAATCCAAACTCGAACAGAAAAATGCTGCTGTGGCCTGCGCCGATGACCGCAACACGACATTCCGGATGGTGACACGCGGAACGGTCATCTACGCTGGCAGAACCTATATCGCTTCCGCGTACGACGAAGCAACTTTAGCTTGCGGAACTAGTCATTAGCGCAGACCTTCTGGCCGGCGCTACTTGGGTCCAGCCAGAAGGTCACTAATGAACTTGTTGGGTGGCTCGAGCCTGCGCCGTCAGCCAACACGTAGCATCAGGGTGCCATCCTGCCAGTACGGCGTAATGCGACTCATCGATGGGAATGGACTCATAGGATGCCGAAAGGTAACCACCAAAAGACACATGCACCGCATCCCAATCTTGAGCAACTCGACGCCAGTCAGGAAGCAGCAAGTGCGCCCCAGGATTGGGCGGAGGCCCCCAGTCAAACGTCAAGAATCCTTCGCCTATTCGGGGGTACGTGGCCACGAGCCTTGACCAATCCTCCCGTGTATGGACATCGAAGATCCTTGCCCCTTCCGAGACCTTAACAGACCACAATGAGTCCTGCTCGTCCTTCATCCAGTGATCGTCCGGCGCTGCGGCGATAACGCAAGGAGCACCAAACATTGGTCCACGGCTGCTAACCAAGGCACCAGCCGGAGACACCCACCACGTCGACCCGTCAAGATCAGCCCCCGCCGCAAATTCCATAGCCTCCTCTGTCGTGTGCGCCCCTGGAAAACCGTCCCTAAGATACGCGAACTGGTGATGGAATGAGACAGAATCCGTCCACCACACAAGGCCTGGCCGCTCAGAAATGTCACGTGCAATCCCGGTCAGGGAGTCCTGAGCAGCCCTAAGTATTTCGTCAAACACCCGCCACTCGCTGTCCAAGCCGTGTGCATAGCTATTAACGAACTCCGAGGCAGTAGCGAAAATGGTTGCGTCACGTACTGAGCTGGCCCCCTTCATCCATCGATCCGCCGCTTCGTGGACATGCCGTATGAGCGTGCTGCCAGCGGTACCATCCAGCAACGCAAACCTAAACCGGTGTGGCTCGAGGCCCGCTATCTTCGCAAGCAGTGATCTTCCGGCGCGCCCTTGAGACCACCACGCCAAAGCGTCACCATTCGTAGCCACAGCCCATCCCCCTCCTAATGACCGCCGGACGCAGCTCCCGCGCATCCAGCCCACCCCGAGCATAGACGGATCCCTACCAGCTAGGTGGTGCCTGAGGCCAAAATGAGTGGTCCACAGCATCCTGTTAGGTGGTTCATGCCAGGAACAGATTTTGCATTCTTGCCTGACCCTGGCGTCTCTTCGTTTAACGGGCTGTCGCGGGAAAACGATGGCTCGCGGCTATGAGGATCAGAAAGATCAGCTGGAAGGCGGGGCTCCAGCTGATTCGTCTTGAATCGTCGCCGAGACGATTTCCAGACCTTCAGACTGCCTCGTTAGCTAAAAGGGTGATCATATCCGGCACGAGGGGAACGCCTCTTGCCCGGAGACCGCGCCGCGCCGCTGACGGAACGAACTTGCCGCCGCTGACGATGACGATTCCACCTCCTGCGACCACCGTGACAGCTTCAGCTCGCCCGTCGTCAGTCCCCTCCCGCAGGGATGCCCCACGACAGGGAACATTGCCAGCTTTCAGATGAGGCAAACGTCCACGCCGCCTCGGACCTTCCCTATAAACCAACGGCCCCCTTGACTGCCACCCCGACCTTCCCTAAACTTTTCATAAAGCAGAATCTAAATTCCACAAAGCGGAAACTAAGCTAAGAGTGAAGCGGCGGGAAGATAGATCAACGCCCTCCCCGGAAGGACCCACGATGACGTACACAGTGAACTGCTCCATCCTCCTGACGGAGCTGCCGTTGCTCGAGCGCCCCGCAGCCGCGAAGGCAGCCGGTTTTGACGCCGTCGAGTTCTGGTGGCCCTTCGAAACCTCCGTCCCCACCGACGCCCAGGTCACCGAATTTGAGAACGCCATCAAGGACGCAGGCGTTCAGCTCACCGGCCTGAATTTCAACGCCGGGAACATGCCCGGCGGTGACCGTGGCCTGGTCTCCTGGCCCGCACGCTCCACCGAATTCCAAGACAACATCGACGTTGTTGCGGGCATCGGCGAGCGCCTCGGCTGCAAGGCCTTCAACGCCCTCTACGGCAATCGCGTGGACGGGGAATCGGCTGAGAAGCAGGACGCCATCGGCGCCGAAAACCTTGCGACGGCGGCTGCCGGCGTCGCGCGCATCGGCGGTACCGTCCTCCTCGAACCGGTCAGCGGCGCACCCAAGTATCCGCTCCTCACCGCCGCAGACGCACTCAAGGTCATCGACCGCGTCAAGGCGGAATCCGGCGTCGACAACGTCAAGCTCCTCGCCGACTTCTACCACCTGGCGGTCAACGGGGACGACGTCGAATCCGTCATCGAAAACCATGCCAAGGACTTCGGCCACATCCAGATCGCCGACAACCCTGGCCGTGGGGCTCCCGGAACCGGTGAGCTTCCCCTCGGGGAATGGATCGCCCGGAGCCGCGAACTCGGCTACGGGGGCTACATCGGCCTCGAATACAAGGAACCGCAGGAAACTGCCTTCGCCTGGGCCATCCGCCAGCGCGTCAGCCAGTAGCCCCCTCCCAACTGAGTAGCAGCAGATGCTCTTTTGAGCCCTCAAAACGACATCTATTGCTACCTAGTTGGGTAAGTCACCCACAGACTTCAGAAAGAGAACCATCATGAGCAACGTTGCAGTCATCGGACTCGGAATCATGGGCCTGCCCATGGCCATCAACCTGACCAAGGCCGGGCACACGGTCACGGGCTTCAACCGCAGCCAGGACAAGATCGACAAACTCGTCTCCGAAGGCGGCAAGGGCGCCACCAGCATCGCGGACGCAGTGAAGGACTCCGACGTCGTCATCACCATGGTGCCGGACTCCCCGGATGTCGAGGGTGTGGTCAGCGGCCCGGACGGCGTCTTCGCCAACGCGAAGCAGGGCACGTTGTGGATTGACGCGTCCAGCATCCGCCCCGACGTCGCCAAGCGCCTCTCCGACGAAGCCCGGGAAGCCGGCCTCCGCCCCCTGGACGCCCCGGTGTCCGGCGGCGAACAGGGCGCCATCGACGCCGTCCTGTCCATCATGGTCGGCGGCGACAAAGAGGACTTCGAGGCAGCCCAGGACGTCCTCAATGCCGTGGGCAAAACCATCGTCCACGTCGGCCCCTCCGGCTCAGGCCAGACCGTCAAGGCAGCCAACCAGCTGATCGTCGCCGTCAACATCCAGGTCCTCGGCGAGGCGATCGCTTTCCTTGAGGCCTACGGCGTGGACACCGACGCCGCCCTCAAGGTCCTCGGCGGCGGCCTGGCCGGCTCCAAGGTCCTGGACCAGAAGGGCCAGAAGATGCTGGACCGCAACTTCGACCCCGGCTTCCGCCTCGCCCTCCACCACAAGGACCTCGGCATCGTCACCTCGGCCGCCCGCGAAGCCAACGTCGCCGTCCCCCTCGGCGCCGTCGTCGCACAACTCGTCGCCGCCACCGTCAACCAGGGCGACGGCGGACTGGACCACTCAGGACTCTTCAAGCAGGTCCTCAAACTCAGCGGCCGCGAGTAAGCACCCCGGCGCTAAGGCGCCAACAGAGACATAAGCAGGGAAACCCGCCGTCGTACATTACGACGGCGGTTCCCCCAGCACACCCCAAAACAGCCCCAAAGGGCCCCAAAGTTTCCCAAGGAGCACACCATGAGCAAGATGCGTACCGTTGATGCAGCGGTTGCCATCCTGGAAAAGGAAGGCGCCATCGAGGCGTTCGGCCTGCCAGGCGCGGCAATCAATCCCTTCTATTCCGCCATGCGCGCCCACGGCGGCATCCGCCACACCCTGGCCCGCCACGTCGAAGGCGCCAGCCACATGGCCGACGGGTACTCCCGGGCCAAGGACGGCAACATCGGCATCTGTATCGGCACCTCCGGGCCCGCCGGCACCGACATGATCACCGGGCTTTACGCCGCCTGGGCCGACTCCATCCCCATGCTTTGCATCACCGGCCAGGCCCCCGTGGCCAAGCTGCACAAGGAAGACTTCCAGGCCGTGGACATCGAGTCCATCGCCAAGCCCGTCACCAAGATGGCCATGACCGTACTGGAGCCCGGCCAGGTCCCCGGTGCCTTCCAGAAGGCCTTCCAGCTGATGCGCTCCGGCCGTCCGGGCCCTGTGTTGCTGGACCTGCCCATCGACGTGCAGCTGGCCGAGATCGAATTCGACATCGACACCTACGAGCCACTGCCCATCGAAAAGCCCAAGGCCAGCCGCAAGCAGCTGGAAAAGGCCCTGGACATGCTGACAGCCGGCGAGCGCCCGCTGATCGTGGCCGGCGGCGGCATCATCAACGCCGGTGCGTCCGCACAGCTGGTGGAACTGGCCGAGATCCTGAACGTCCCTGTGATTCCCACCCTGATGGGCTGGGGCTCCATCGCCGATGACCACCCGCTGATGGCCGGCATGGTGGGCCTGCAGACCTCGCACCGCTACGGCAACGAGAACTACCTGCGCAGCGACTTCGTGATCGGAATCGGCAACCGCTGGGCCAACCGCCACACCGGCGGCCTCGACACCTACACGGCAGGCCGCAAGTTCGTGCACATCGACATCGAGCCCACCCAGATCGGCCGGGTGTTCTCGCCGGACCTGGGCATCGCGTCCGACGCCGGTGCGGCGCTGTCCGGGCTGATCGACCTCGCCCGCGAGCGTCGCGCGGCTAACTCCCTGCCGGACTACTCGAGCTGGGTCGCCGAATGCGCCGAGCGCAAGGCATCCCTGCACCGCAAGACGCACTTCGAAAACATCCCCATCAAGCCGCAGCGGGTGTACGAGGAGATGAACAAGTCCTTCGGCCGCGACACCATCTATGTGTCCACCATCGGCCTGTCCCAGATCGCCGGCGCGCAGATGCTGCACGTTTTCGGACCCCGCAAGTGGATCAACGCCGGCCAGGCAGGTCCACTGGGCTGGACCGCCCCCGCTGCCCTCGGCGTCGTTCGCGGCATGCCGGACGAAACCGTGGTTGCCCTGTCCGGCGACTACGACTTCCAGTTCATGATCGAGGAACTGGCCGTAGGCGCGCAGTTCAACCTGCCGTACATCCACGTGGTGGTGAACAACTCCTACCTGGGCCTGATCCGGCAGTCGCAGCGCGGTTTCAACATGGAGCAGAACGTGTCCCTGGCGTTCGATAACGTCAACAGCGCGGACTTGTCCGAAAACGCACGCGGGTACGGCGTGGACCACCTCAAGGTGGCCGAAGGCCTGGGCTGCAAGGCCGTCAGGGTGGAGGACCCCAACGACCTCGCTGCCGCGTTCGACAAGGCCAAGGCCCTCATGGGCGAGTTCCAGGTGCCCGTGGTGGTGGAAGTGATCCTGGAAAAGATCACCAACATCTCCATGGGCGTGGAAATCAACGCCGTGAACGAGTTCGAGGAACTGGCCGAGTCCGCTGCGGACGCCCCCACCGCCATCCTGGCGCTGCAGGCCTAACATGCGGATCGTGATCGCGCCGGACAAGTTCAAGGGATCGTTGTCGGCTCCGGACGTCTGCAGGTACCTGGAAAGGGGCCTGCAGGCGGCCGCCGGCAATAACCTGGATATCCTCCGGATTCCCGTGGCCGACGGCGGCGAAGGCACTCTCGATGCCGCCGTCGGCTCCGGCTTCACCCGCCAGAGTGCCACGGTCAGCGGCCCCACCGGCCAGCCGGTCGAGGCGGACTTTGCCGTCCGCGGCCACGAGGCCGTCATCGAAATGGCAGCGGCCTCGGGCCTGGCCCTCGTGCCGCAAGTGGCAAGCGGCGGGCAGCCGGATTCAGCCAGTGCCACCACGGCTACCAGCCTGGGCACCGGCCAGCTGATCCGCGCAGCGCTGGACGCCGGTTGCCGCAGAATCGTGCTGGGCGTCGGGGGCAGCGCGAATACCGACGGCGGTGCCGGGCTCCTGCAGGGACTCGGCGCCAGGTTCCTGGACGCCACGGGCAACGAACTGCCCGCCGGCGGTGCCGCGCTGGCCAACCTGCACCGCATCGACTTCACCGGGTTTGAACCGCGCTTGGTGGAAACACGCTTTGTGCTGGCGTCCGACGTCGACAACCCCCTGCTGGGCCCCCAGGGCGCCGCGGCGGTTTTCGGCCCGCAAAAGGGCGCCACACCCCAGGATGTCGAACTGCTCGACACCGCCCTGGCCAGGTTTGTCCAAGTCCTGGCCAGGGAAATCGGATTCCGCGCCGAGCGCGCGGCGGAAGCACCCGGCGCCGGGGCAGCCGGCGGTGTGGGCTACGCGGCTATCGCGGTCCTCGCGGCTTCGCGCCGGCCGGGCATCGACGTCGTCCTTGAATTCACCCAGCTGGCCCACCGCATAGCGGGGGCAGACCTGGTGATCACCGGCGAAGGCAGCCTGGACGAACAAAGCCTGCTGGGCAAGACGCCCATGGGCGTGGCCCGGGCCGCAGCCGCTGCCGGGGTTCCGGTGGTGGCCGTCTGCGGGCGCACCACGCTTTCTCCGGACCAGCAGCAGGATTCTGGTTTCCGGCAGGTCTACCCACTGACCGCCCTGGAACCCAAGGTAGATATATGTATAGCTGAAGCAGGGTCCCTGCTTGAACAATTGGGAAAGAACATCCTCGAGGAGCTGGCCAACCCGGCCCCTGCGGATGGCATCGGCACAAAGGAGCCCCTGAATGTCTGAAGAACGCTTTGACCTGGTCATCCGTGGGCAGCGCATCCTGACCACCGCCGGCATCGCGCCTCGCGAGGTGGGCGTGCGCGGCGGCAAAATCGTTGCGATCGAACCGCTCGGCAACGGCCTCGCGGGCGCCGAAGTTGTGGAACTGGCCGACGACGAGATCCTGCTCCCCGGCCTGGTGGACACCCACGTCCACGTCAACGAGCCCGGCCGCACCGAGTGGGAGGGCTTCGCGTCCGCCACCCGGGCAGCCGCTGCGGGCGGCGTCACCACCATCATCGACATGCCGCTGAACTCCATCCCGCCCACCACCAACGTGGACGGCCTCAAGCTCAAGCGCGAGGTGGCGGAGGACCAGGCGTTCGTGGACGTCGGGTTCTGGGGCGGCGCCATCCCCGGCAACAAGGCTGACCTCCGCCCGCTGCACGACGAGGGCGTGTTCGGGTTCAAGTGCTTCCTGCTTCACTCCGGCGTGGACGAATTCCCGCACCTGGATGCTGACGAGATGGAGGAGGACATGGCCGAGCTCAAGTCCTTCGACTCGCTGATGATCGTGCACGCCGAAGACTCCCACGCGATCGACCACGCGCCCCACCCCGGCGGCGACCAGTACTCCACCTTCCTGGCCTCCCGCCCGCGCGGCGCCGAGAATAAGGCCATCGCCGAGGTCATCGAGCGGACCCGCTGGACCGGCGCCCGCGCGCATATCCTGCACCTCTCGTCATCGGACGCGCTGCCCATGATCGCTTCGGCAAAACGCGACGGCGTCCACCTCACCGTGGAGACCTGCCCGCACTACCTGACGCTGATGGCCGAGGAGATCCCCAACGGAGCCACCGCGTACAAGTGCTGCCCGCCCATCCGCGAGGCGTCCAATCGCGAGCTGCTCTGGAAGGGCCTGCAGGACGGCACCATCGACTGCATCGTCTCGGACCATTCCCCCTCCACCCTTGACCTGAAGGACCTCGAAAACGGGGACTTCGCCGTGGCCTGGGGCGGCGTTTCGTCGCTGCAGCTGGGGCTGTCCCTGATCTGGACAGAAGCCCGGCACCGCGGCATCCCGCTGGAGCAGGTGGTGTCCTGGATGGCCGAGAAGCCGGCCGCCCTGGCCCGCCTCTCCAACAAGGGCCAGCTCGCCCTTGGGTATGACGCCGACTTCGCCGTCTTCGCCCCGGACGAGGCCTTCGTGGTGGACGTCTCCAAGCTCAAGCACAAGAACCCCATCACTCCGTACGACGGCAAGGCGCTCTCCGGCGTGGTCCGCAGGACCTTCCTCCGGGGGACCGTTGTGGACGGCCAGACACCCACGGGCAAGCTGATCCGCCGCGGCGGGGTCTGAGGCCCGCATCCATGGCTGTCCAGGTACATTCCCCTCGGGGCATATGTGGGCGGCCGGCCCTCCAGGCCGATCCGCCCTCGGGCCGCGGCCAGTCCGCGCTGGCTGCGAGGGGCCTAGCCGTCTGGGTCAGCCCGGAACCGGGGACGACGATCGACCCCGACGTCCTTGCCCGCGCCGCCCGGCTGCTGCTGGAGCGTGCCCTGAAGTTTGCTCCGGAGGCGGAAGTCCACTGGCCTGCCGCCGGGGCTGCCACGTCCGCCGTCGGGACTTCTCCGGCCAGAACGCTCCCTGGGGAGGGGGCACCGGCCGGACCCGACGGCGGCACTCCCGCGCCGTCGTCGTCCATCTCGGAGGACTCCCCGCACACGGACGACGACGGCGCCTCCTTCCCTGCCCCTGCTGGCCTTCCTGCGGTTGGCCTTCCACCTGCGGTGGGACCGGTCAGCCGCGTGGCTGTTGACCTCGCCACGGACCAGGTACTGCTGGACGGCCGTCCGGTGAACCTCACGGGCGTGGAATTCAAGGTCCTCCGCTACCTTGTGGAGAACTGTTCCCGCGCCATTGGACGTGAGGAGTTGCAGCACTTCCTCGAATCGTTTGAAAGTCCCGGGGCGTCGGCCCGCTCCATCGATGTGTATGTGGGGCGCGTGCGCCGGAAGCTGGGCAACGCCCGGCACGCAGTGGCCACGGTCCGGGGCGGCGGGTACCAGTTCGTCCCCGGCGCTTGCGCCACCGTCCGCGGCCCGGCCGAATACTCCATCTGAGACCAATCCAAGGAGCACCATGACCGTGATCGACCAGGCCACCACGGCCGTCACCCATCCAGCACACCCCGGCACTGCCCTCACCGGCCGGCTACAGCCCGGTGCCCCGGCCCCGGACTTCACCTTGCCAGATGCCGCCGGACGGGCCGTGTCCCTTGCGGACTACCGTGGGAGAAACGTGATCGTCTACTTCTACCCCAAGGCTGCCACCCCTGGTTGCACCACCGAGGCCTGCGACTTCCGCGACAACCTGGCCTCACTGCAGGGCTCCGGCTACGAGGTCATCGGCATTTCGCCGGACAGCCCGGCAGCGCTGGCCGAATTCACCGGGGACTTCGCGCTGAACTTCCCGTTACTCTCGGACCAGGACAGCGCCGTCGCACTGGCCTTCGGCGCCTGGGGCGAGAAGGTCCTCAACGGTGAAATTACGGAGGGTGTGCTGCGCTCTACCGTGGTTATTGATGCTGCGGGCGCTGTGGTGCTGGCCCGCTACCATGTGGACGCGCAGGGTCACGTCGCCGCGCTCCGCGACGAGCTGGGACTCTAGCACCCAACGCTCTCTCACTACCTACAAGGAAAGCGCCCAACGCTGGCATCTCCTGCTTGTCACGCCGGGCAGGCTTTTGGTGGGCCAACGACGGCGTCGGCCCGGCCCGTCTAGGCGCTACACGGCGGTCACCGGTCTGGCCAGCGGAATACAGCATGTGACGCCGGAGTTGTTCCTTGTGCGGGAAAGCCGCTTCACTTGTTGTTTGCCTGTAATTGACAGAGTCTGCCAAAGGAATGCCATGAGCCACACCCTGACCACCAAGCTTCAGCCCGGTACGCAGGCCCCTGACTTCACCCTCCAGGACGCCAAGGGCCGCCAGACTGCCCTCGCCGATTACCGAGGCAAGAACGTCATCGTCTACTTCTACCCCAAGGCAGCCACCCCCGGCTGCACCACCGAGGCCTGCGACTTCCGAGACAGCCTCGCCTCCCTTCAGGGCAAAGGCTACGAGGTCATCGGGATCTCCCCCGACGCCCCAGAGGCCCTGGCCGGCTTCACCGGCGATTTCGCCCTGACCTTCCCGCTGCTCTCGGACGAGGACCACGCTGTTGCCTTGGCTTACGGCGCCTGGGGCGAAAAGCTGGTCAACGGCGAAATCACTGAAGGCATCGTCCGTTCCACCGTGGTCCTGGACCCCGAGGGCAAGGTCACCCTGGCGCAGTACCAGGTGAAGGCCGACGGCCACGTGGCTGCGCTGAAGGAAGCCCTGGGCGTCTAGCCCTTCCGCCGCCAGGAACGCTCGCGCAGATCCTGCACCTTTTCACCGAAAGCTCTCGCAGATCCTGCGGGGGCTTTCGGCGTTTGGCGCTGAAGCCCGCGAGTGGCTCCCGGACCGCGAACGCCATC
The DNA here is from genome assembly GCF_037203985.1 of Pseudarthrobacter sp. CCNWLW217. Taxonomy (NCBI): domain Bacteria; kingdom Bacillati; phylum Actinomycetota; class Actinomycetes; order Micrococcales; family Micrococcaceae; genus Pseudarthrobacter; species Pseudarthrobacter sp. CCNWLW217. The sequence continues at coordinate 8,821 of NZ_JBBCBT010000026.1, read as the reverse complement.
GGCTGGGTAGCGAAGACCACTGCATGGGGAGGCCCATAACGGTCAGGCGTCCCAGGTCATGCGGAGGTGTTTCCCTCGTCGGACAATCTCCAGCGTGTGGGCAGGCCATTCAGCGCGGGCATCACGTCTCCGCGTGCAATGAATCTGTGCCCGGAGTCTTCTTCCGCAGACCACCAGCCTGTCTGCGGGCAGTGATGACCGGTCACGGAAGCCTCCCGGCTGCTGTTGGCACGCAATTCAAGCAAGGTTCGATTTTTCATGGTTTTCCTTCCTTCAGAACGTTCCGGCGTCGATGACAAACCGGTATCGGACATCACTGGCAAGGACCCGGTCAAAGGCGTCGTTGATCCCGCTCGCCCGGATGACCTCGACCTCCGCTCCCAGTCCATGCGCGGCGCAGAAGTCGAGCATTTCCTGGGTCTGCCGGATGCCGCCCATTTTGGATCCGGCAAGGTTGCGTCGAAATCCGGCCAGGGACCAGGTACGTAAGCCGAGGGGCTTGGCGGGCAACCCCACCATGACCATCGTTCCGCCTACGGCAAGCAGCGAAAGGTACTCATCGACGTCGATATCGGCCGAAACCGTATTGATGATCAGATCGAACCGCCCCCTCAAGACCTCGAAGGTAGCGGGGTCGGACGTGGCATAGTAACCCTCCGCTCCCAGGCTGAGCGCGTCTTCCATCTTCTTCAGTGACTGGCTGAGCACCGTAACCTCAGCGCCCAGGGCGGCAGCAATCTTGACGCCCATGTGCCCGAGCCCGCCCATGCCGATGATGGCCACGCGCTTTCCCGGCCCGGCGCCCCAACTGCGCAGCGGCGAGTACATGGTGATGCCCGCGCACAGCAGCGGCGCAGCCGCCTGAAGCGAAATGCCGACAGGAATCCCCAGGACGTAGCTCTCATCCACCACGATGCTGGTGCTGTAGCCGCCTGCAGTCGGCAGCCCGTCCCGGCCGATCGAGTTGTAGGTACTGATCGATCCCGCGAGGCAATGCTGTTCCTCCCCTGCCTGGCAGTTGACGCATTTGCGGCATGAGTCCACGAAACAGCCCACGCCTACGCGGTCGCCCACCGCATAGCGCTTCACCCTGGCTCCCACTGCTTCGACGACACCGGAAATCTCATGGCCAACGACCACCGGATACTTGACCCCTGCCCAGTCGCCCCTCGCCGTGTGGATATCGGAGTGGCAGATCCCTACGAATTTGATCGCGATCCGCACTTCGGACTCGCCGGGATCACGCCGTTCAATGATGCCTGGCTGAAGAGGCTCGGTGGCTGACGTTGCCACATAGGCCTTAGCAATTGTGGTCAATGCTTTCCTCAATCTCGCGGAGGCTTGCGTGGGCCCACGGTGGGGACTAGTTGGAGGGGAAGTTGTAGGAGGCGCCGGAGGCGTGGGTGGGTTCGGGCGTCCAGGTCCGCCCGGCTAGGGCGGAACCACCAGACCGTCGCCAGCCGCAACTCCCCGGACACAGCGCCCGTGGCCGGGTTAAAAACCGGCTGCGTGCGATCGCCCTCGCCGACAGTCTCGGCACCGTTGATGAAGTGGCTGATCTGGGTGAGTGTCGTCGTCGTTGACGTGGTCATAGCGGTATTCCTTACCGGGTGAGCGAGGGCTCAGGAGTCGAAACGAATCCTAGGGACTTATCAACGACGTTTTGCAGCGGTTTGCCGTTGCAGTACAGTTTCAGGTTTTCCACAAAAAGCTTGCCGAGGTCCTCGAGGTAGTCTTCGGTGTCACCGCTCATGTGAGGGGTAATGATGACGTTGTCCATGTCCCAGAGAGCGTGTCCTTCGGGCAGGGGTTCCGGGTGGACCACGTCCAGGGCCGCACCTGCAATGGAACCCGAGGTCAGCGCCTCAGTGAGCGCGGCTGTATCGACCAGTTCACCGCGTCCTACGTTGATCAGCCGGGCAGATGACTTCATCGCCGTAAGGACTTCGACGCCAACCAGTCCCTTGGTTTCAGCCGTCAACGGGGCCGCGAGGACGACGTAATCGTAGTCATGAACGATCCCAGCCAATTCGCCGGAGGCATGGATCCGGCCAAAATCGGCATCCCCGGGACGGGCTGTCCGGCCGGCACCGTCCGTTTTCATTCCGACGGCGCGGAAGAGTCTGCCGATTTCACGTCCGATGGATCCGGTGCCCACCACCAGAGCGCGTTGGCCCTGGATCTTGCGGGTAACGCGATGCTGCCAGCGTTGTTGCTGCTGCAGCCTATATGAACGCTGCGTGTCCTTGGCCATGTCCAGCACGAAACCGAGGGCAAACTCAGCGATGGCCGTGCTGAGGACGCCGCGTGAGTTGGTGTAGGTCACGTCACTGCTGATCAGCTCGTCAAAAAGCAACTGGCTCACACCGGCCGCCGACACATGGATCCACTTCAACGACGCGGCCGCACCCCAGTTCTCCCGCAATGCCGGCGAGAAGGAGTGCCACTGGTACAGAACGTCTGCGCCGTCCATCGCCGTCGCCAGGCCGTCTGCCTTAGTCAGCCTGACTTCGGCCAGCTCCTCGATCTCGGAAAGCCGGGGCGGCAGCGCCTCCCGGTAAAGCGCTGCGACCACAGGCCGCCCGCCTCCTGCAGCACCTGTCATGACGCCGCCACTCGGCCGGAGCTGAGCGTGTAGTGGGCGGACAGAGCATCGATGGAGGTGACGACGGCGGCTGTGAATTCCGACGTCGACGACGTTCCGCCGACGTCCCGGGTGCCGAAGCCGTCCCGGAGCGCCGCCTCAAATGCGGCTTGGAGGTGGGCTGCCGCTTCTGGGTGGCCGAGGTGCTCCAGCATCATTGCACCGGACCAGATCTGGCCTACCGGGTTTGCCAGGCCCTTGCCGGCGATGTCCGGGGCGGAACCGTGGACCGGTTCGAAGAGGGACGGGAAGTTGCCCTCAGGGTTCAGGTTAGCGCTGGGAGCCAGGCCGATGGAGCCCGTCACCGAGCTGCCCAGGTCCGAGAGGATGTCGCCGAAGAGGTTGGACGCCACAATGACGTCGAAGGTCCAGGGCTTCAGGACCAGGTGCGCGGCCAGGGCATCCACCAGTTCGCTGGTCAGGGTCACGCCGGGATATTCACGCACCGTCTCCTCGACGATCTCATCCCAGAAGGGCATGGTGTGGACAATGCCGTTGCTCTTGGTGGCGGACGTCAGGTGCCCACGGCGGGATGCCGCCAAAACCGATGCGAAATGTGCTGCCCGCGAAACTCCCAGCCGGGTAAACACACTCTCCTGCACCGCGCTCTCGTGCGGCAACCCGCGGTACATCCGGCCGCCGACCTCCGAATACTCGCCTTCGTTGTTTTCCCGGACGATGAGCAGGTCGATCGGATGCTTGGCCGCAAGAGGTGATGCGACGCCGTCGAGCGTTTTGACCGGACGCAGGTTGATGTACTGCTGGAATTCACGGCGGATGGGGATGAGCAACCCCCAGAGGGACTCAGCATCGGAGACGTCCGGTGAACCGACAGCGCCGAGGAAGATGGCGTCATGTTTGGCGAGTTGTTCGAGTCCGTCAACGGGCATCATCCGTCCGTGGCGGCCGTAGTAGTCAGATCCCCACTCGAAGTACGTAAACTCCAGGTTCAGGGAATGGACCGCTGCGATCCGCTCGAGGCATTCGATGGCGGCGGGAACAACTTCATTCCCGATGCCATCACCGGCAATTACTGCGATGCTGTGCCTGCTCATGGCGTCCGTTCTGTCAGCCAGCCCGGTTGTTGCCGGCGGGCCGGCTCTCCGAGGTTGATGATGGTGCTCTTGGGTTCAGTCATCTCCAGGACGGCGTACTTGACGCCTTCGCGCCCTACGCCTGACTTCTTGAATCCGCCGAACGGCATTGAATCAATACGGACGTCGCTGGTCTCATTGATGACCACGGCGCCGACGTGCAACCGGTCGGCGATGGCCATCGCAAGGTCGATGGATTGGGTGAAGACGCCCGCCTGGAGACCGAATTCGGAATTGTTCGCTGCATAAATGGCGTCCTGGGCTTCAATGAACGGCATGATGCTGACCACTGGCCCGAACACTTCCTCCCGGATCACCCGGCATTTCGAAGGTACATCGGTCAGGACCGTGGGTTCGTAGTAGGCGCTCCTTCGTTTGCCTCCGGTTTGTACAGTGGCCCCGGCAGCCCTTGCCTCCTCCACCCATTCCTCGACCCGACGGGCCTCATCCTCTGAAATAAGAGGACCGACGTCGGTGTTCCGGTCGAGCTTCGACCCGGTCCTGAGCGCCTTGGTACCGTCGATGACAAGTTGGAGGACCTGCTCGAACAGCGAGATATGTACGTAGACGCGCTGCACGGACAAGCAGTTCTGGCCTGCAACGCCGAACGCTCCGGCCACAATCGCCTTGGCTGCGTGGGCGGCGTCAGCATCCGGGCAGACAATCGTGGCATTGTTGCCGCCGAGTTCCGAGATGATCTTCTTGGCGCCTGCGGCGGCGGCAATGCGGTCCGCAGTCCGGGGACCACCGGTGAAGGAGATCAGATCCACCTGCGGATCCGTCACCAGCGCTTCAGAAACGCCCGGACCGGAAACGATCGCCGCAATACGGCCCGACGGAACACCCGCTTCAAGCAGCAGCTCGACCAGTGCCAGCCCGGACAGCGGGGTGCGGCCCGATGGCTTAAGCACGACGCCGTTGCCTCCAATGAGGGCCGGGCCCAGTTTGTGTGCAACCAGGTTCAGCGGATCATTGAAAGGGGTGATCGCCGCAACGATCCCCACCGGCTTTCGGCTGTACCAGCCGATCTTGTTTCCCCCGGCCAAGCTGTCATCAAAGCCCAGCGTTTCCCCGGTGAGCTCGGTCGAAGCGGCGGCGGAAAGCCGGAGGGTTTCCATGCAACGCCGCACCTCACGCTCCGCCTCGACGATCGTCTTGCTGCTTTCCGCCGCAATGATCTTCGAGAACCGCTCGGACTGCTCGCCCAGAAGCTGCACCGCATTCTCCAGCGCCACGCGGCGTGAACGGAGCGGCCATTCGTCAGTCTGGAGGTGGCGGTAGATGTGCGCGATCGCGCGCCGCACGTCCTGCGGTGTTGAAATGCAGACCCGGCCAAGCAGGATGCCATCTTCGGGATCCCGTGTTTCCATGGTCATATCAGTGGTTTGCCACTGGCCTTCGAAAAAGGCACCGCCAGGAAGGTTGGCCACGTTGACGCGGCCATACCCTGTTTCCTCAGCTGTTTTTGGGCGCGCTTGAGGCGCGGTCGTTGATGAAAGCATAGGAACCCTTACCCTGCCTATTTGACCCGGTCGATGATTTTTGCCGCTGCACCGATGAAGGGCAGGAACCAAGGTGGACCGAAGTGGCCCGGCACGGGCGGATTCTTCAGGTCTTCCCAAACGTTGGCGGACTTGTCCCCGGCCATGTAGTGGGCCATCCTCTTGCCCATGTGGGCGGCCATCTGCACACCGTGTCCGCTGTAGCAGAGGGAGTAGTAGAGTCCGTCGTGGACGCCGGCGTGGACCATCTGGTCCATGGAAAGGTCCACCAGGCCACCCCAGATGTAGTCCACCTTGGCGTTGGAGAGGTAGGGGAAGAGTTCGAGCATGGCCTTGCGCAGGATTTCGGCGCTCTTGACGTCCGAGTCGGGGCTGGACAGCGCAAAACGGGCCCGGCCGCCGAAGAGAAGCCTGTTGTCCGGGGTAATCCGGAAGTAGTAAGTCAGCATCTTGCTGTCCGAGGCCTGACGGCGGTTGGGCAGGATCCGGTTGACCACGTCTTCGGGCAGCGGGTCAGTGACAATGATGAAGCTGCCCACCGGAATGACCCGGCGCTGCATCCATGGCGTGATGTTGCCGGTGTAACCGCTGGTGGCCACCAGGACCTGCTTGGCCCTGGTGATGCCCCGGGTGGTGTGCACGTCATGCACGGTGCCCGAGACCTTTTTCAGCTCGGTTACTGCCGCGTTCTCGCAGATATCCGCTCCGGCGGCAACGGCGACCCCAGCCAGGCCATGCACGAACTTGCCCACGTGCAGACCCGCTCCCAGCGGGTCAACCATCGCGCCCTGGTAGAAGTCCGTGCCGATTTCGCTGTGGATCTCGGACTTCGGGATCACGGTGACGTGATGGTCCGCCAGGTTGGCCAGCTTCTCCTGCGACTTCAGGAAGCCCTCATAGTGGGACTTGTGGAAGGCCAGCGAGAGCTTTCCAAACCGGTTGTAATCACAGTCGATGCCATTGTCATGCACCAGCTTCTCGATGGTGTCGATGGCATCGTTGTATTCCTGGAACATCTCCACGGCACGGGTGGCGCCGTAGCGCTTGACCGCGGTGCTGAAGCTGATAGCCAACCCGGTTGTCGCCATTCCCCCGTTGCGGCCGGATGCGCCCCACCCCACGGTGTGGGTTTCGAAAACGGCAACGGTGGCACCTTGCTTGGCAAATTCCAGGGCCGCGGACAGCCCCGTAAATCCAGCGCCGATGATTGCCACATCGACATTTTCCGGTACCGGAGTCTGCCGGTAGTCTCCGGATGCTTGGGCTGTGTCCAGCCAGTAAGGAATGAGTTTCACGGTTTGACCTTTCGCCTCGAAATCGGTTTAGAGACCGAGGTGCTTGTTGATCTCGTCCAGGGACTTAGCAGTGGTGAGGTCGTAGCCCTCGCCAATGGGGTCATAGCCACGGTCGAGCATCCAGAGGTTCCGGAAGCCCATGTCGTGCATCGGGTGCATGTCATACCGCGTGTGTGAGGAGACGTGCAGGAAGTCCTCCGGCTTGGCATTGAGGGTGTCCAGCATGTATTCGAAGGCCTGGTAGCGCGGCTTGTAGGCCTGGGCCTGCTCGGCGGTGAACACGGCGTGGAAGTCGGCCCCGAGCTTGGGGATGCTGATGTCCAGGAAGCTGGTGTCCGCGTTGGACAGCGCCACCAGCTGGTAGTTATCGCCCATGAGCTTTAGCGGAGCCGGCACGTCTTCGTGCGCAACCCAGCCGCGTACAGCTTCTGCGAATTCTGCGCCGGCACCAGGGGTCGGGCCAATGCCCCAGCGCTTGCACACGCGGTCAAAGGAATCCTGAAGGATCGCCTCGTAAGGCTTGTAATCGCCAAGGACCTCGTCGAACCGGTATCCACGGAACTGCTTCTTGAAGGTTGGCCACTGCTCTTCTGAGATGCGGCCATCAAGCAGGCGGCGGGTGGTGGGATCGATGTCGAAGTTGATGAGCGTGCCGTAGACATCAAAGGAGATGTACTTCGGCCGGTTGTTCGTAGCTGCCATGATTCGTCCGTTCTGTTGCGTCTTGAACGGGAGGCCCGGATGTGTGGCCTGCCGCCTTCCTGTGGTCTGCGCCAGCGGGTTCCTGGGTTCGCCAAAAGGCTCTATTCCCGCTCTTTCTCGACTGTAGATCCGATGATTGTAGATTGTCAACAGTTTCTTAGTGCGATTCCTTCGCAACAAGGCGCCAGTAAAAAATACTCGATTTATTTATCGTCAATTGTTGACAATCTGCGATCTGACCGGTTGCATTGCTGTAGATGCGGAACGAGATCCTGATCACAACCCGCTCGGAGCAACACCAAAGCCTGCCCCCCATCTCAGCAGAGCGACTTCAGCTGAAACCATTCGAAGGGAAGCACCATGAAGACCATCAACAAAATCCAGACGGCAGCCGCAGGGCTCGCTGTTGTATTCGCCCTGAGTGCCTGTGGCGGCGCGGCCACCAGCGCTCCGGGATCTGACTCAAAGACCAACAACACCACCGATATTTCGGAGGGCGTCCAGCCTGATGCTGCTGCTGTGGCACTTTTGCCGCAGTCCTACAAGGACAAGGGCGAACTGACGGTCGCGATGGACCTGCACTACCCGCCGACGACGTTCCTCGCGGAGGACAACACCACCCCGATCGGCCTGAACCCGGACGTGGCACGGCTCATTGCCAAAAAGCTTGACCTGAAGCTGAAGTTCGTGGACACGAAGTTCGACACGATCGTCCCGGGCCTGGACGGCGGCCGGTTCGACTTCACGGCCACGACCATGTCCAAGACCGAAGAGCGGCTCAAGGTCCTGGACATGATCGACTACTTCCAGGCTGGAAACTCCGTGGCAGCAGCCGCCGGGAACCCTCTGAACCTCACCGTTGAAACCCTGTGCGGGAAGAACATCGCCGTCACCCAGGGCTCCACCGGCCAGCTCAAGCGCCTTCCGGCCCTGAGCGAGCAGACCTGCACCTCCAAGGGCCAGCCGGCGATCAACGCCGTGACCCTGCCCAACGTCCAGGAGGCACTGACCCAGCTGCACTCCAAGCGGATCGACGGCGTACTCTACGACACCACGTCGCTCGGATGGGCCCAGAAGCAGCAGCCGGACTCCTTCACCCTCATCGGCCGGGTCAACGTCGGCAACAGCGATGTGACCGCCGTCGGCCTGAAGAAGGACTCCCCGCTGACCCCGGCCATGCAGGCAGCGATCCAGTCCGTCCTTGAGACCCCGGAATACAAGAAGTCCCTGGAGACTTGGGGCCTGGAATCCGGAGCCATCACCGACGCCAAGCTGAACTAGCGGGAGGCCACCATGGTCACAGCTACTAAAGGAAGCAAAGCAACGATGAGTAGCATTGATGCAGCCTTGAAGCCGCGGATTCGGCTTCGGACCCGCTCCGAGTACGCGGGATGGATCCTCAGCATTCTCCTCGGCATCGGGATCCTCACCTCCGTCCTCACTAACCCCAACTTCAAGTGGGGCGTGGTTGCCCAGTACTTCACGCATGAATCGATCCTCCGGGGGCTGATGCTCACGATCTTCCTCACGGTGGCCAGCATGACCCTGGGAACGCTCCTGGGGCTGGGCCTGGCGATCATGCGC